>JAYUCA010000317.1:0-14513 GCA_043740535.1 Rhodospirillales bacterium
GACAATCCGATGCGCACCGAGTTGGAGGCCGCCGCGTTCCGCCGCCTGGTGGAACACCTGCGGGAGCGGACGGACGTGCAGAACATCGACATGATGACCCTGGCCGGCTTCTGCCGGAACTGCCTGAGCCGATGGTATCGCGAGGCGGCCGAGCAGAAGGGCCTGGCGCTGACCGACCCGCAGGCGCGGGAGACGGTGTATGGCATGCCGTACAAGGAATGGCAGGCCAAGTATCAGAACGAGGCGACTGCGGAGCAGAGGGCAGCACTTGCCGGGTCCAACCCCGGGCATTGAGCCAGTCGAGCGCAGGGCGTGATTGACCCGGCCGCCCCCCGCCGCTAAGCCGCCCCTCCGATCCGTAGCCCGAGGCGATCATGGCCCTTAACGATGCCGACACCGACGCCGACACCCTGGACAATCTCGGCAACGCCGATGCGAAGGTCGGCGGCATCGCGGCCGACCGGCTGCGCAGCCTGATCGAGCGGATCGAGCGGCTGGAGGAGGAGCGCAAGGCGTTGGGGTCCGACATCAAGGACATCTACGCGGAAGCGAAGTCGGCCGGTTTCGACGTGAAGGTGCTGCGCCAGATCATCCGCATCCGCAAGCAGGAGCCGGCGGAGGTGGAGGAGCAGGAGACGCTGCTGGATGTCTACCGGCGCGCGCTGGGCATGTAGGATCTTCTTCTCCGTCATTGCGAGCTCTTGCGAAGCAATCCAGGCGGGCAGGCGCGGTCTTTGTGCCCTGGAGCGCTTCGCAAGAGCTCGCGATGACGATGCAATTGCTACTGCCGTTGGTTCTTCTTGGTGTCCGCCGAGTTGAGCGGCGCAATCTTCACTGCGCCGTGTGAGCGGGATTCCTTGATGAAGCTGCCATTCTCCCGCGCATGGGCGCCGCGGCTGTGGAAGGCGGGGCGTGCCAGGCCCAACGAGCCGCGCAGCGTGCCGTCGCCGGAGTAGGCGGTCTGCGCCAGGCCGCGGCGCTGCAGTTCGGGCACCAGCCATTCGAGGCATTCGAGGCCGGGGCCGGGCATGTAGGGCGGGATCAGGTTCCAGCCGTCGCAGCCGCCGCCCTCGAACCAGTCCTGCATCAGGTCGGCGGCGCCGGCCGGGGTGCCGACGAACACGCAGTGGCCCGATGCGCCGGCCTGGCCCTGATAGAGCTTGCGGATCGTCATGCCGGGCAGCCGGGCCTGCGCCGACAGCTTGTCATGGGCGCTTTTCAACGCGTTGGACTGCGGCAGCGGGGGCGGCAGCGGGGCATCCAGCGGCAGGGCCGAGAGGTCGCCGAAGACGTCGGCCAGCATGGGCAGGCCGACCCTGGGGTGCACCATGTCCTGCATCCGGGCGAAGCGGTCCTCGGCTTCGGCCTGGGTGCGGCCGAGCACAGGCAGGATGCCGGGCATGACCAGCATGGTGGCGGGGTCGCGGCCGGCTGCCGCCCCGTGCTCCTTGACGCTGCGGTAGAAGGCGGTGGCTTCGGCCTTCGTCTTCTGCTGCGTGTAGATCAGGTCGGCGATGCGGGCGCCCAGGTCCTGCCCCGGGCCGGACGACCCGGCCTGCGCGATGACGGGATAGCCCTGCACCGGCCGCGCCACGTTCAGCGGGCCCTTCACGCGCAGCACCTGGCCGATGTGGTTCAGGGTGTGGAGCCTGGCCGGGTCAAAGTAGTGGCCGGTCGCCTTGTCGCGGATGAAGGCGTCGTCCTCCCAGCTGTCCCACAGGCCGAACACGACGTCGGCGAACTCCTCGGCGCGGCGGTAGCGCAGGCCGTGCTCGACATGGGCGTCGAGGCCGAAGTTGAACGCCTCCTGCTCGCTCCATGACGTGACGACGTTCCAGCCGACCCGGCCTTCGGTCACGTAGTCCAGCGAGGCGAACTTGCGGGCGACGTGGTAAGGCTCGTTGTAGGTGGTCGATGCGCTGGCGACGAAGCCCAGGCGTTCGGTGACGGCGGACAGGGCGCCGATCAGCGTCAGCGGCTCGAACACGTCGATGCGGGGGTTGTAGGACAGCTCGTCGTCGTCGCGGGCGGAATGGCGGACGGCGATGCCGTCGGCCCAGAAGATGAAGTGGATGCAGGCGCGTTCGGCGGCGCGGGCCATGTCCTTCCACATGCGGATGTCCATGGCGGCACGGGCGTTGGCGTCCGGCATGCGCCACCCCGCCACATGGGCGCCGTTCGCGACGATATTGTATCCCAGCTTCATCTGTCGCCCGGCGGGACTGCGCATCAGGCGATCCTAGTGATGAGAGCAGAAACAGGTCAAACGACGCCAGGCCGACCGGAACAGACCCGCGTGGGGCGGATAAGCGAAGCGTCATCCGCGCGCAGGGCAATCGGGTGAACGGTTCGGCGATGCCTCCCTCTCTGTGTCCTTTGTGTCTTTGAGGTGAGTTCTCCTTTGATCAATGGTCGTCATTCACCCGATTGCAGTGCATGCGCCTGTTTGGCCAAGCGCAGAGATTCAGCCGCGGACGGCGCTCCGCTTTCCCGCCCCACGCTATGGCAGCAGCCGTTCCGCCTCCGACCAGAGCCGCCGGACGATGTCGGCGGCGGGATCGGGCCGGGCCAACTGCGCGGACTGGCCGGACCAGGCTTGCATGCGGTTCACGTCGGACGCCTGCTGACCGGCTTCGCGCATGGCCGCGGTCAGGCCGCGTTGCACCGGGTATGGGGCCGGGCGTGGGGCGTCTTCAGAAAGGGCGGCGCAGGCGTAGCCGGTCGCGATGCTGCGGCCGGCGCGCCCGCTGAAGGCGCGGCTGACCAGCGTGTCTTCCGGCCGCGTCCGCGCCAGGGCGTCGGCCCAGGCGGGATGGGTCTTGGCCTCGGGGCTGCGCAGGAGGCCGGTGCCGATCTGGGCTGCGCTGGCGCCCAGCGCCAGGGCTGCCGCGACGCCGCGGCCGTCGGCGATGCCGCCTGTGGCGACCACCGGGATGCGCACCGCGTCGGCCACGGCGGGGACGAGGGCAAACAGGCCGACCATCTGGGCCTCGGCCAGCGCCGCATCGAAGCAGCCGCGGTGGCCGCCGGCCTCCATGCCTTGCGCCACCACGACGTCGGCGCCGGCGGCCTCGGCTTCGAGGGCCTCGGCCACGGTGGAGACGTTGGCGAACCAGATGATGTTCCGGGCCTTGAGCCGGGTCACGAAGGCGGGGGGGAACAGGCCCATGACCGAGGACACGATGGGGGGTGCTGCGTCCAGCACGGCGTCGCACTGGGCGGCGAAGTCGGGCGGGCTGGCGTCGCCGGCTGCGGGGGGGATTTCGGGGCCCCAGGCTGACAGGAACGCGCGCACCCGGGCCTCGTGGGCGGGGTCGCGCTGCGGCGGGGGATCGGGGACCCACAGGTTGAGCTGGAACGCGCCGTTGCTGTGGGCGCGGAACTCGGCGGCCCAGGCCTCGATGCCAGCCGGTTGGAGAAGAAGCGCGCCGCAGCTACCCAGCCCGCCGGCGTTGGCGACGGCGATCGCCAGGGAGGGCGGGCAGGCGCCGGCCATGGGGGCCATCAGGATCGGCAGCTGCAGGCCGAAGCGGTCGCAGAAGGTCCGGGCGCGGGTTTTAGTGTCGGGCATGCTTGGGCTCCTGCAGCGAGGTGTTGTCGCACGAAACGGCGCCGTGCGGGTGGGTGTGATCAAGCGGAAGAAGGAAGGGGTGGCGATGAAGGGCGCATCAGGCGCGGCAGCGGGGCGGCTTGACCGCTGAAATGGTTCGCCTCGAAGGTATCGGCGTCGCACAGGAGGAGGTCCGGCATGGCGCAGCATCGCGTGTTCTTCATCAACGGACCGAACGCCAACCTGTATGGGCTGGACGAGAGCGGAACCTACGGGACGGAGAGTTACCCGGCCATCGAGCAGCGGTGCCGGGCGCATGCGGGCACGCTGGGGCTCGATCTGGATTTTCGGCAGTCGAACCACGAGGGGGTGATCGTCGACTGGATCCAGGAGGCGCGGTTGCAGGCATCGGGGCTGGTGATCAACGCGGCCGGGCTGACCTACACGTCCGTGTGCATCCTGGATGCGCTGCTGGCCTTCAAGGGGCCGGTCATCGAGGCGCATATGAGCAACATCTGGAAGCGGGAGCCGTTCCGGCATCAGTCCTTCGTGTCGAAGGCGGCGACTGGGGTGATCGCGGGGTTGGGCGCGCTGGGGTATGAGCTGGCGTTGACGGCGGTGGCGCGGCTGCTGGCGGATGCGCCGCATGCCGGGTGAGTCGCTGCTGTTCCACAGCCGGTTCGACGACCCGGTCGCCTGGCGCGCGGCGCTGCAGGGGGCGCTGCCGGCGCTGGACGTGCGGGTGTTCCCCGACGTGGGGAACCCGGCGGACATCCGCTACGCGCTGGTCTGGAAGCCGCCGCCGGGTTCTTTGCGCCGCTGACCCGGTTGCAACTGGTGATCAACCTGGGCGCCGGGGTGGACACGCTGCTGGGACGCGACGATCTGCCGGACTTGCCGGTCACGCGGCTGTTCGACCCGAACATGGGCCGGATGATGAGCAGCTTCGTGCAGATGGCCGTGCTGCGCCATGCCCGCGACATCCCGAAGTTCGAGCAGGCGCAGCGCCGGGGGCAGTGGCGCTATATCCATCCGCGTGATCCCACGGAGACTGTCGTGGGGGTCATGGGGGTGGGCGAGCTGGGTGGCCGGGCGGCGTCGGATCTGGCGCGGCACGGCTTCCGGGTGCTCGGGTGGTCGCGCACGCCGAAGCGAATCGACGGGGTGGCGTGCAGCGCCGGGGATGCGGCGCTGGAGGCTTTCCTGCGGCAGTGCGCGATCCTGGTGGTGATGCTGCCGCTGACCGCCGCCACGGCCGGGCTGCTGGACGCGCGGCGCCTGGCGATGCTGCCGCCCGGTGCGGCGCTCGTGAACGTCGCGCGCGGCCCGGTGGTCGACGAGGCGGCGCTGCTGGCGGCCTTGCGCAGCGGACGGATCGGCGAGGCCACGCTGGACGTCTTTGCCACCGAGCCGCTGCCGGAGGGGCATCCGTTCTGGGCGATGGAGCAGGTGCTGGTCACGCCGCACCTGGCCTCGATCGCGCTGCCGGGCTCGGCGGCGGCGGAGATCGTGGAGAACATCCGGCGGGTGCGGGCCGGCGGGGCGGTGCTGCACCGGGTGGATCCGGGGCGGGGGTATTGAGTCCGGTAAATTGATTGACGGTGAAGATGGGCGCCGAGATCATCAACGTCCTGGACGAGGAAGGGCTTTCGATGCGCCAGCCCCTGACTCATACCAGCGGGACTCATACCAACGGCATTAAGTCATGACTCGTCATCGCGTCGCGAAGCGATCCAGGACCGATAGATCTGGCCTTGCCGCCCTGGACTGCTTCGCAAGAGCTCGCAGTGACGATGCGGACCGGTCAATGCTTGATATCCCTGGTATCCAGTCCGCCTCGGCGCCGCCTGAAGCACGGGGATCGCCGGCTTCGAGGCCAGGCCGCAGAATAAACGATTTTACGAATGCACCGCACCCACGGCATCATGGGGCACCAGACAGGGATGAGCGCATGATCCGGACGGGCGACGATTATCGGCAGGGCATCCGCGACGGGCGGGAGGTCTGGGTGGATGGCGAGCGCGTGCGCGACGTGACGACGCACCCGGCGCTGAAGCCGATCGTCGACATCAAGGCCCGCATGTACGACATGGCGTTCGAGGCGGCGCATCAGGACACGCTGACCTACGTCGCGGACAACCAGCGCAAGTCGATCTTCAACAAGCCGCCCACGGAACAGCAGGACTGGCACGACAAGGTCCGCGGCATTGATGCCGTCATGAAGGACATTGGCGGCGTGGTGACGCGAGTGGGCGACGAGACGGTCGGCGAGATGTGGTCGCTGCAGGACGGGCGGGACGTGCTGGCCGAGATCGACCCGCGCTTCGCCGACAACATCGACCGGCACATCGCGCTGGTGCGGGACACCGACGTGTTCCACGTCTCGGCGAACACGGACCCGAAGGGCGACCGCTCGCTGGCGCCGCAGAACCAGGATCCGGACTTCATGGTGCACGTGACGCGGGAGACCGACGCCGGCATCATCATCCGAGGCGCCAAATACGAGACGGCTGCGGCCTATGCAGACCAGGCGTTCCTGAAGCCGACATTCGGCGCCTGGGTGAACGACACGCTGTCGGACTATGCGGTGGGGTGCATCGTGAAGATGGGCGCCCCGGGGGTGAAGCACATCTGCCGCGCCGGGTTCGCGGGCAAGGGGCGGTCCGAGGATTATCCGCTGGCGGCCAAGTTCGACGAGGTTGAGGCGCTGGTCGTGTTCGATGACGTGCTGATCCCGTGGGAGGACGTGTTCTTCTACCGGCACACGAAGGCGGCGCAGTTCATCCGCGGCACGCTGCACCGCTACTCGGCGTTCCCGTTCGTGCTGCGCCTGATGTACACGGCCGACATGATGATCGGGGCCGCGATGTGGAACGCCAGGCAGACCGGGCTCGACAAGATGCAGGCGGTCCGGGAGAAGCTGGCGGACCTGGTGGTGTACCGCGAAGGCATCAACGCGCACCTGACCGCCTCGATCGCGATGGCGGAGCGCAGCCCGGCCGGGCTGCTGATGCCGCAGCAGTCGATGCTGTATGCAGGGCGGGTGCTGGCGTGCTCGCAGTTGCCGGCGATGATGCACATCGCGCGGGAGCTGTGCGGGGGGCAGATCTGCGTCACGCCGAACGTCGCCTCGTTCGAGGGCGATGGGTCCGGGGACTGGCTGAAGAAATTCTACACGCTGAACGACACGTGGCAGTCGGACGACCGGCGGAAGATACTGGCGTTCGCGCGGGACCTGCTGAACTCGGACTACGCAGGGCACCGGCTGACCTTCGCGCAGTTCGCACAGGCGCCGCACTTCAACCATCTGGCGGCGGTGTACCAAAGCTTCGACTTCAGCGGGCCGCTGGATTTCGTGCGGAAGGCCGCGGGGTTGTCGGACCGGGTGACGGGCAAGCCCGGCGCCGCATCCTGAGCGTGCGTCAGCCGCCCTGGTCCGCGGCAGAAGGCGCCAGGGCCGCGCAGAAATCGGCGTAGCAGGCGGCCGGGCTGAAGCTGCGATGGGCGGCGGCCAGCGCCAGGGCGCCGCGGGTCTGTCGCAAGGCCCGGTCCGACAGCAGGCGAAGCACCTCGGACGCGAAGGCCGGCGCGTCGGCGGCCACAACGACCCCATCGGCCAGGTCTTCCACGCCTTGCAGGGTGATGGGGGTCGCCACGACGGCCTTGCCGTGGCCCAGCGCCTCGATGAGCTTGATCTTCAGGCCTGACCCGGCCCGCAAAGGGGAGACGACGACCGCCGCCGCGGCATAGAGCGGCCCGAGGTCGGCGACGACGCCGTGCACGACGATGCCCCCCGGCAGCGGGCCAGCCGCGCCGCCAGCCGATCCTGCCACGTGCAGGATGGCGAGTGGCGCCCCGGCCCGCACCAGCGGCCAGACCTGCCCCGCAAACCAGCGCAGGCCCTCGATGTTGGGCACGGTGTCGCTGCCGACGAACAGCAGCACGTCATCCTGGCCTGGCTGGGGCCGATGCGCCGGAACGACGGCCATGGGCGCCAGCACGACCCGGCGGCCAGGCAGGCGCTCGCTGACCCAGCGCGCCTCGTGCGCCTGGATCGCCACCACGATCTCTGCGCCGCCCAGCAGTTCCGTTTCGCGCGCCGCGTCCAGCTCGGCGACGGAATCCGCTGTGCCGAGCGCCCTGAACTGCTCGGGACGGCTGGAGAACCGGTCGTGCATGATGACGGCGCTGCGGGACCGGGGGCGGAGGGCGTAAGGCAGCGCCGCGGTGGTGAAGGCGTAGTCGGCCAGCAACACGCCGCCGCACGCTGGCGCGTGGCGGGCGACGAACAGCAGGTCGTCGCGGGTCCAGGGCAGGGCCACCGCGTAGGGTGCGCGTGCGCCCCATGCGCCCAGGCCGGCGGCGATGCCGGCGCCACGCGCGATCCGGTCCAGGGTTCCCGCGGCAGCCCATGCCCAGACGCGGGGGTCCAGCGCGATCAGCGATGCGCCGATCCGCACCGTGCCGCGATGGCGGATGGTTTCGAACCCGCCCATCTCCGCGCCGAGGCGCAGCACGGGGACGCGGCCCATCGTGCGGGGGGACGGTTGCAGCAGGTGGACCTTGCATCCCCGCGCCCTCGGCGCATCCCGCAGGCCCAGCAGGTAGGCGGTGCTGCCCCGCGTCGCGCCGCTGATCCGCTGCCGCGAGATGATGCAGGCGTGCTGGCCGGCGGCGGCCGGGGCCGGGCTGCGGGCGAAGCCGCGGCGGATGCGTTCGCGCAGGACCAGGTGCAGCAGCGCAGCCGAGCGCGGCTGCGCTGCCGCGGCGCCGAACGCCCGGGCCCAGCGCCTCGCCTTCAGGTGCTGCACGAGCGTTTCGTAGCCGATCGCGGTGCGGATGCTGCTGCGCCGGGCCGCGAGCGCCGCTTCGACCGGGGCCGTCAGCGTGAAGGTCGCGGCGATGGCTCGGTCGGCGGCCAGCATGCCATCCAGCGCCGCAAGCGACAGGCGGTGCGACAGGGAGGCGGCGTGGCGGCGGTAGAAATAGGTGAGATCGGGGGTCACCTGCATGCGGGCGCCCCGCAGCAGAAGGCGCTGGATCAGGTCGTAGTCCTCGGCGATGGACATCGCCTGGTTGTAACGGGGCGCCGCCGGGCCGGACAGCAGGGCCGAGCGAATGAGGGGCTTCAGGTAGCCCAGCGGCGGCCCGGCCGCGTAGAGGTGGTTTGCGCGCGCGTAGGCGGCGGCGTCGATCCAGCGGGGCGGGCCTTCGGCCCAGGAGCGCGGCAGCAGCCCGTGCGGCGGCGACCGGCCTGCATCGTCGAAGGCCATCGCGTCATCGGCCACGATGTCCGCGCCGTCCTGCTCGGCGGCGGCGACCAGGCGTGCCAAGCGGCAGGGGTGCATGAGGTCGTCGCTGTCCATGATGGCGATCCAGCGCCCGCGCGCCTCGGCAAGCGCGCGGTTGCGGGCCGCGGCGGCGCCGCTGTTGCAGGTCCAGGCGATCACCCGGACGCGGCCGTCGGTCGCCTGCATGCGACGGACCCGGTCCAGGCTGTCGTCGACGGAGCCGTCGTCCGCGACGATGACCTCGATCTGCCGCATGGTCTGGGCGAGGGCGCTGGCGAGCGCGTCTTCGATGTGGCGCGCGCCGTTATGGTTGGCCATGACGATCGTGACGATGGGCGCCGTCATGGCGCGGGCAGGCGTCCGGTGGCAGGCAGGTCTGGAAACTGCCAGCCGCGCACCCAGCCGACCTGCAGCGTGGCGGTGGCGGCGGGTGTCGTGGGCGGGCCGGGCCAGCTGCCGGGGCCGCCGACGGCCAGGTTGACGAGCAGATACATCGGCACGTGCATGTCGGCCGGGGTCGGTCTGGCGAGGACCTCGACGTCATCCAGGTACCAGCGGATGACATCGGGCCGCCACGCGACGCCGTAGGTGTGGAAGCCGGTTGTCAGGTCGCCCGTGGCGATGGCGGCGCCGGCATCGGTGCGGCGGCCGCCGGCCGCCGAATGGATGTTGAGATGCAGCGTGCGCGGTTCGCGGGTCACGACCTCCATCGCGTCGATCTCGGGCGGCCAGGCGCCGCCGGAGGGCAGCAGCCAGAAAGCCGGCCAGAAGCCCGGGGCGGCCGGCATGCGGGCGCGCATCTCGAAATAGCCGTAGCGCTGGGCGAACAGGGTCTGCGAGGTGATGAGGCCCGAGCTGTGCGTCAGGCCCGGCGGCAGGCCGGGCGCGGGGGCGGCCGCGATCTCCAGCACGCCGTCATGGACGGCGAAGGGGATGATCCCGGTGCTGGCGTCGGAATACCACTGGGCCTCGTGGTTGCCGGATAGGGTCCGGTCCCCGAAGAAGAACGTCGTGCGCCAGGTCGGCCCGATCTGCGGCACCGCGCCGGCGGGCGATGCGATGAAATGGGTGAAGTCCTCGGTGAAGGTGCGTTGCAGCGTTGTCCGGTCCAGGCGGGCGGCGGGTGCCGGCGTGCCCTGCGCGAGGCTGGCGCCGCAGACGAGACCGAAGCAGGCCAGGGCCACACGCATTCAGGGGCCGACCCGCGGCAGGGCCGCCCGCCTCGCCCGGATGGTTTCCGCCGCGATATGCCACGCGGTCGCCGGGGTGGCGAACAGGTGGCGCGCGAGCGCCAGCGGGCGCCGTTGGCGTTTCGCTTCCAGCGCCATGCGGTGGCGATATTTCATCATGACGTGTTGCCGATGCCGCCTGAGCGCGGCCGCGACGCTGCGCGGCAGGTCGGCCGACCCGTGCTCCAGCTCCGCTTCGGCCTCGGCCAGCGCCAGCAGGTCCTCGGCGCGATGCCGGTGGCTGAGCGAGTCTGGCCGCGCCACGGCCACATAGCCGCAGGCGGGGACCAGGTGGGTGCGGGCGCCCCGCGCCAGGGCGGCGGCATACAGCAGGTAGTCTTCACCGAGCCGCACCCGTTCGTCGTAGCGCAGGCCGAGCCGATCGAGGAATTGCCGCCGCATCAGGGGCTTCAGGTAGCCGAGTTCCTGCCTGGGACGGCGGGGGTCGGCGATGTTGCCGGCAACGAAGGCGTCGAACCCGAGCATCGTCCGGGATGCCAGGCCCAGCATCGGACGATGCGGGGCTGCCTCCGCGCCTTGCGTGGCCAGCAGCAGGTCGTCGGCAGCGAAGTCCCAGCCTTCGCCGGCGGCGGCGAGCAGCCGGTCGATCCGGCCCGGCAGCATGAAGTCGTCGGCATCGAGCACGCAGGCCATCGGCGCGGCAGAGGCTTCGAGCGCGCGGTTGCGGGCGGCAGACGGGCCACGGCTATCCGGCAGGCGGATCACGCGGAGCCTGCCGGTGCCGTCGTCCATCGCGGCGGCGGCGGCGGCGGTGCCATCGATTGAGCCGTCATCGACCAGGATGACCTCGGCCGCCGCCCGCTGCGCCAGCGCCGAGCCGACGGCGCGGCCGACCGTGGCGGCTGCATCCTTCGCGGCGATGAGGATCGCGACCCCGTTCATCGCTGCGTCATGCGCATCAGCCGGCGGGGTGACCGCTTGGCCGGGTCATTTGGCGGCGATGCCGGCGTTGATGAACGGAAGCGCCAGCTGCACGACCTTGTTCACGTCGGTGGCGGCGGCGTTGGACACGAACATGGTGTCGCGGTTCCGCATCGGGAACGCGTTGGCCAGGAACAGGCCGGACGGCTTTGACATGTCGGCCTGGTAGACGGTCGGCACCTGGTCGAGGTTGGCGGCGATGGGCAGGCCCATCGCGCGCAGCGCGTTGCCGCGTTCGGTGCGGAAGACGAAGACGGCGCGGGAATCGGCGTGGTCGTCCTGCAGGCCGCCGGCGCGGGCGATCGCGTCGCCGAGGTTCAGCCTGGTGTCCTCGAACGGGAGTCTCCGATTGACCGGACTGAGGCTGGCGGAGGGGCCGGTGGCGCCGAGGGCCAGGAAGTAGCGCAGCTCGTGGCTGACGAAGACGACGTCGCCGCCGCGCAGCTGCACGTTCTGGCCAGGGCGGCCGGCGATGTCGGACAACAGCGCCCGATCGACCTTCTCGCCGCGCTGCAGCGTGACCAGGGTTTCGTAGGCGGGGAATTTCGGGCCGCCGGCCCGCGACAGGGCGTTCAGGATGCGCTCGCCGGCCGGGTCGAGCGGGAACTGGATGGAGTTCGAGACGTCGCCCATGATGCTGACGAGGTTCGAGCGCCGCTCGGAGATCGTGACGACGACCTGCGGTTCCAGCGCGCGGGGCGCCAGGCGGCGCTCCATCAGGTGCTGCAGCTCCTCGATGCGCAGCCCGGCGGCGTGGATCGAGCCTGCGTAGGGGACGGCGATCGTGCCGGCTCGGCTGACCTGCTGCGGCGGCATCTGGACGAAGTTGCCGGGGCGTGCGCCGGCCTGTGCCGGGATGAACAGGCCGCCGGCGGTCGCCTCGAAGATCGTGACCGACAGCGTGTCGCCGACGCCGATGCGAGGCTCGAAGGGCGCCGCCGCCACCGTCGCCTTGCCGAACAGGACCGGGGCCTCGTCGGCTTCGAGGCGTTTCACCACCGCGTCGTTCAGGGGCACGAGCGCGTAGGACACGTTCTGACCGTCGGGCGTGGCGATTGATCGCCACTGGGCCGGGCCGGTGATCTCCTCGAAGCGGGGGCCGGCGGAGGGCAGGAAGGCGCACGCTGACTGGCCGAGCAGAACTGCCATGACGCACAGCGCGCGGCCGGCACGCGGCGCCGTCAACAGACGGCTCCGGCGGGCATGCTGGCGGCGGCGGGGTCCTGTCGCTGGTCTGACCACGTCAGTCTGGCCGGGAACATCATGGGTTGGCCCGGCTCCCGGAGCGTGGCGGCTGCGCGTGCCTTATTACAGGCATGGGCGATTGGTTGAAACAAGCCCGTCCACGGGAAGGCGGGGCAGCGCCCGGTCGTGCCACCTGGTGGAGGAACCCGATCGCCCACCCCATGTGCATGACGATCAGAGCCGGCCCGGCGGCGGTCAGCCACGGGTCGCGGCGTCGCACCGCCTGGCAGGCGGCCCAGGAGAGGCAGGCCAGCGGATAGATCAGGGCGCCGGCGGCCAGGGTCGGCCAGAGCGGCGCCGCCCCGGCTGCCGCCAGGCACGTCAGCAGCAGCGCGAGCGGCGCCATCTGCCGGGGCTTCGGCCGAATCCTGTGCTTGAGCAGCGTGCGGGCGCGGCCCCGGCCGTGGCGCATGTACTGGGCAGCCAGCGCCGGAAGGGTCGTTCGTGGGAAATAGGTCACTGGCGCTTCGGCGCACATCCAGACGGCGCCCCCGGCTGCCACGGCGCGCACGTCGAACTCGGCGTCCTCGTTGTGGCTGAAGGTTTCGTCGTAGCCGCCGATCGACAGGAAGACGCCGCGGTCGAAGGCGGCGTGATGGCCGTGATCGACGAAGCCGGAGGCGGCCCCGGTGCGGTGGCTTGCGCCGCCGTTGCCGAAGGGGCTCGATTGGGCGGCCGCGATGGCCCGTTGCATCCGCATGCCGGGTCTGGCGGCATTGCGCATGGGCACGACGACCGAAGTGGCGCCAGAGGCCGCGAGGGCCGAAACGCAGGCCTGGACGAAACCGGGGGGATAGATGGCGTGCGCGTCCGCGCGGATCAGGATCGTGGCGTGGGGCGCCGCCTCGCGTGCGGCCATGTTGACGGCGGCCGACTGAAGGCGGCGAGGGTTCTCGATCAGCCGCACGGCTGGGAACAGCGTCTGAACCTGTGCGACGCGCGTCCGCGTGGCGTCGGTGCTACCGCCGTCGGCTACAAGGATTTCGCAACGATCGTCCGGCCACTGCCGGGCCAATGACGCGAGGCAGCCGGCGATGTAGTCCTGCTCGTTCAACGTCGGCACGACGATGCAGACGGAGGGGGGTTCGGATGGGGTCATGGCATGGTCAGGTGACATGAGACGCTGGCTTACACGGCCCCCTGGCGGCGCAGCACGGACGGGATGGTGAGCGCCAGAAGCTTGAGGTCGCCCAACAGAGAAAGGCCGGCGACATAGCGGATGTCGAGTTCCACGCGCTCCGCGTAGGTGGTCTTGCTGCGGCCGCTGACCTGCCACAGGCCGGTGATGCCGGGCCGCACGGATATGTAGGCTGCCCGGCCCGACGGTCCGTAATAGAGGTCCAGCTCATCCGGCATGACCGGGCGTGGGCCTACAAGGCTCATGTCGCCGCGCACGACGTTGAACAGCTGCGGGACTTCATCGATGCTGCACGCGCGGAGGATCTGGCCGATGGGCGTGACGCGCGGGTCTTTGGCCAGTTTCCGGCGCTCGTCCCATTCCGCAGCGGTGGTCGTGTCTTCACTCAGGTGGTGGGCGAGGATTTCGTCGGAGTTCATCACCATGGAGCGCAGCTTCCAGCAGGTGAAACACTTGCCGCCGAGCCCGATGCGCGTATGGCCGAACAGGAGAGGACCGCCGTCGCGGCAGATCATCAGCGCGATCAAGATCATCAACGGTGCGATGAACACCAGAAGACCGACTGCGATAAGGACGTCCATCGTCCGTTTTATGGAGCGGGCAAGCGTGATATTGTTGAGTGGCGCGCGTGTATTGACCGTTCGCCCATCATCTGCACGACCCACCTGTTCGAACGCCTCCAGCATAAGTCACCCCCAGGAAGATATCGACACGAGGCCTCATTTGTTTCTTTGAGACGCTCTTTGGAGCATTTTTTGTATTTATCGCAACCTTTGCATCTAAATATAGACAGTCTGATTCTAGAAATACCTCTATGGTTGTGCAATCGTGCAATTCCATCGATGGAATATGTTTTCTAATGGACTGTAGCAACTCTTGCGCGTGTTTGGTTACATAATGATGCAACCCAAGGTATGAACAGCCCTTAAGAATTCCCGGATCGCGCTGATTTGTTAGTCTTTTCCCCACCATCTGCGCCGTTCCGGTGCAGTGACACTGCTGTGGTGGTCTTTCAGGGAGAGTAACTGCTCAACCCACCTTTAGCTGATATCCCAGCGGGGCTGCGAGAAAGCCTATTGACACGGTAACGGGCGAGTCGATTCAAGGTGGTGGTGCCC
>JAYUCA010000318.1:0-4988 GCA_043740535.1 Rhodospirillales bacterium
TCATCCTCGACCAGCGTCGCGAGGCCTGCGGCGAAGGGGCTGCTGACCAGCTCCGACACGCTCAGCTCGCAGCGCTCGATCATCGCCATCAGGTTCCGCAGCGCCGTGGCGCCGGCATCGACCACGTGCAGCCGGGCCAGCAGGTCCTCGCAGTGCAGGCCGCGCGGATCAGCGACGCCCGGGGTGCCATCGACCACGAAGCCGAGCGGCAGCACGTGGATCGTCTCCCGCCCCTCGTAGACAGCCCTGGCGCGGCCTTCGCCGACGACGCGCTTCAGGTCCTGCTCGGTGACGGGGCGGCCGCCGATCGGCAGCTGCAGGCTGATCGGGCGGCTTTCCGGACTGCCGCAGGTCAGGTTCACGGTGACGCTGCGCAGGCGGTGCTGCGCCATGTGCTCCGCCTGGCCCACGGCCCGGCGCACGGCGTGCTCGGCCTGCTCCAGGTCGGTGATGCCGCCCTGCCGCACCCCGCGGGAGGCGTGCATGCCGAAGCCCAGCACGCGCAGCGTGCCGTCCGGGTCGACGCGGCCGATCAGGCAGCAGATCTTCGTGCTGCCGACGTCGAGCACGCCGAAGGGGCCGGTGCGCAAAGGCTTGGCCCGTGGCTCGGGCAGCGGGTCGGGCGGCATGGCGTGCGGCAGCACCGGGCCGTCGCCCGGCCCCCTGGAGGCAGAGGGCTCGGCCCGGCCGAACCGCGCGCGGGGAAGATCCTGCATGCTAGGTCGGCCGGCGCGGCGTGGTGGCCGGCTTCGGATCGGGCGCCGGGCGCACCACCAGCCGGTCCGCGAGGCGCATGTCCAGCGTCGCCAAGGGCCGGTCGAGCAGCGCCTGGGAGGTTTGCAGGTCCATCAGCCGCGCCATGGCCGCCGCCTCGGCGCCTTCCGGCAGCAGCACGTCGGCGCCGTTGTTCAGCCGCAGGTTCCAACGCCGCTCGCCCACGCGGACGGCGGCGGCGACGCGGGTCCTCAACTGCGGGAAGCCGGCCAGCGTGTCGAGCAGGGCGGCCGCCGCCTCGGGCGCGCCCGGGCCTACGACCAGCGGCAGGGTGGAGAAGGCGGTGGCGTCCTTGGCCGGGTCCTGTTCGGCGACCACCTGGCCCTGGCGGTCGATCAGCACGAACTTTCCGGCGGACTGCCATACCGCAAAGGGCCGGCGTTCCTGCAGCGTCACGACGATCGTGCCGGGCAGGCGGCGCTCGACGGTGGCGCTCTGCACCCAGGCGAGCTGCTCGATGCGGGCGCGGGCGGCCTCCAGCGAGAAACCCAGCAGCTTGTCGCCGCGGCTGACGCCCAGGGCGGCGCGCAGCATCGGCTCGGGCGTCTTCTCCCGGCCCTCGACGATGACCTGCAGCACCGGCAGGCCGACGGCGGCGCCCAGCCTCTCGCGCCAGTTGGCGACGGTGCTGCCGGGCTGCACGGTGCGGACCAGGCTGCCGACGCCGACCAGGGCGACCAGCCCCAGCACGGTCCAGCCGGCGGGGCGCAGCAGGCGGCGCTGCCGGCGCCACAGCAAAGCCAGGCGCGACGGCCGTTCGGCACGCTGCGGCCCCGGGCGCGGCGGCTTGGCCGGCGTGCGCAGCCGTTCGCTGGCCGACACGCGCGGCCCGGCGCGGGGTGCGGCAACCGGGGGCGCTACGCGCGGCACGACGCGTTCTCCACCATCCAGGCGCATAGCGCCGGGAACGAGATGCCCAGATGCGCCGCCTGTTCCGGCAGCAGGCTGGTGGGCGTCAGGCCGGGCTGGGTGTTGACCTCCAGCAGCACCAGGCGGCCCGGTTCGCCGGCGGTGTCGTCATAGCGCAGGTCCGCACGGGTCGCGCCGCGGCAACCCAGCGCGCGGTGGGCGGCCAGGGCGACGTCCATCGCGCGGGCATACGTGTCCGGGTGCACCGCGGCCGGCACCTGGTGGCGGCTGCCGCCGTCGCCGTACTTGCTTTCGTAGTCATAGAACACGCCGGCCTGGGCATGGATCTCGGTGACGGCCAGCGCGCGGTCGCCCATCACGGCGACGGTCAGCTCCCGGCCCGGGATGTATTCCTCGACCATCGCGGTGGGGCCGAAGCGCCAGCTGCGCGCGATCTCGGCGCGGCGGTTGTCGCCGTCGCGCAGGATTTCGACGCCGACGGACGACCCTTCGTTGACCGGCTTCACCACGTAGGGCTGCGGCATCGGGTCGTGGTGTTCCAGCTCCGCCACGTCCATCACGCGGCCGCGCGCGACCGGCAGGCCGGCGGCGGCGAACACGGCCTTCGCCGCCTGCTTGTCCATGGCCAGGGCCGAGGCGCGGACGCCGGAATGGGTGTACGGGATGCCCAGCCAGTCCAGCACGCCCTGGATCGCGCCGTCCTCGCCATAGCGCCCGTGCAGCGCGTTGAACACGGCGTCCGGCCTGGGGTCGAGCGCCTTCAGCACCGCGCCCAGGTCGTCATCGACCAGCACCGGCGTCACGTCGAACCCGGCTTGTCTCAGCGCGTCCACGACCTGGCGGCCCGAGGACAGGCTGACGTCGCGTTCGGCCGAGATGCCGCCGTACAGCACCGCGATGCGCTTGCGGGGGGCGGTCATCCGGCGAGGCTCCAGGGCGTGGGGACGGGGACGCCCAGGCGCTTGATCTCCCACTCCAGGGACGTGCCGCTGATGTCCAGCACGCGGCGGCGAAGCTCCTCGCCCAGGCCTTCGAGGTCGGCAGCGGTCGCGCTGCCGGTGTTGAGCAGGAAGTTGCAGTGCTTCTCGCTGACCTGGGCGGCGCCGCGCGCCAGGCCGCGTCCGCCGGCGGCGTCGATCAGCTCCCACGCCTTCTGCCCGGGCGGGTTGCGGAACGTGCTGCCGCCGGTGCGGGCGCGGACGGGCTGCGTCGCCTCCCGGTTGGCGCGGATCTCGGCCATGCGGGCGATGATCGTCAGCTTGTCGCCGGTGCGGGCGCGGAAGCGGGCGCGCACGACGACGGCGCCGGCGGGTAGGTTCGCGTGGCGGTAGGCGAAGGCCAGGCCCGCCGCCTGGATGCGCACCAGGTCGCCGGCGCGGCTGACGAACTCCGCCCAGTCGAGCGTGTCCGCCACGTCGCCGCCATAGGCGCCGGCGTTCATCGCCACGGCGCCGCCGACGGACCCTGGGATGCCCGACAGGAACTCGAGCCCCGTGAGCCCGGCCGAGGCCGCGTGCTCGGCGACGGTCGCATCGAGGCAGGCGGCGCCGGCGACGATGCCGTCCGCCTCGACCTTGATGTCGTTGAACCCGCGCGCCAGGCGGATGACGACGCCCTGGATGCCGCCGTCGCGGATGATGACGTTGCTGGCCGCACCCAGGATGGTGACCGGGATGCCGTGCGGCAGCGCGCCGAGGAACTTGCCGAGGTCCGCCGCACTGGCGGGGCGCACCAGCGCCTCGGCCGGGCCGCCGACCCGGAACCAGGTGAAGGGGGCCAGCGCCGCGTCGGCGACGATGCGGCCCGCCATGGTCGGCAGCCGGTCGGTCAGATGGCTCAGGGCGGCGACGGCGCTCATGATACCCGCCTGATCGGGGCCTGCATCTGGCCGAGCTGCCCGGGCAGGGCGGCGGCCCAGGCGGTGATGTTGCCGGCGCCCAGGCAGATGACGAAGTCGCCGGGCTTGGCGATGGCGTGCACCATCTCGGCCAGGTGCTCGGGGCCTGGCAGCGGCACCACGCTGCGGTGGCCGCTGGCGCGCAGGCCGTCGACCAGCGCGTCGCGCGTGACGCCCGGGATCGGCGCCTCGCCGGCGGCGTAGATGTCGGCCACGATCACGGTGCCGGCGTCGTTCATGCAGGTGCAGAACTCGGTGAACAAGGATTCGAGCCGGGAATAGCGGTGCGGCTGCACGACGGCGATCACGTCGCGTGCGCCGGCCTGGCGGGCGGCCTTCAGCACGGCCGCGATCTCCACGGGGTGGTGGCCGTAGTCGTCGATGACGGTGATGCCGCCGCTCTCGCCCGTTTTCGTGAAGCGGCGCTTGACGCCCTTGAAGCCGGCGAAGGCGCTGCGGATGGTGCTGTCGTCGATGTCCATCTCGACGGCGATGGCGATGGCGGCCAGCGCGTTCTGCACGTTGTGGCTGCCGAGCATGGGCAGCCGGAACGGCCCCATGCGGCGGCTGGCGCCGGTGCGCGTGGCGGACTGGGCGCGGTCGGTGACCACGACCTCGAACGTCGCGCCCAGCTTGTCCATCATCAGCCGCTCGGCGCGGATGTCGGCCTGCGGCGAGAAGCCGTAGGTGACGATGCGGCGGTCCGACAGGCGCGGGATCATGGACTGGACGCCGGGGTGGTCGATGCACAGCACGGCGAAGCCGTAGAACGGCACGTTGGCGACGAACTGGTCATAGCCCTGCACCATCGCCTCCGCCGTGCCCCAGTGGTCCAGGTGCTCCGGGTCCATGTTGGTGACGACGGCGATGGTGGCGGGCAGGCGCAGGAAGCTGCCGTCGCTCTCGTCGGCCTCGACGACCATCCACTCGCCTTCGCCCAGGCGGGTGTTGCTGCCATAGGCGTTGATGATGCCGCCGTTGATGACGGTGGGGTCGAGCCCGGCGGCCTCCATCACGCAGGCGACCAGGCTGGTCGTCGTGGTCTTGCCGTGGGTGCCGCCCACGGCGATGGCCCAGCGCAGGCGCATCAGCTCGGCCAGCATCTCGGCGCGGCGGACGACGGGCACCAGGCGCTTGCGGGCGGCCATGACCTCCGGGTTGTCGGCGCGCACGGCGGTGCTGACGACCAGGACCTGCGCGTTGGCGACGTTGGCGGCGTCATGCCCGATGGCGACGGGGATGCCGGATTCCTTCAGGCGGCGGACGTTGGCGCCGTCGGCGATGTCGCTGCCCTGCACCGCGTAGCCGAGCGTGTGCAGGACCTCGGCGATGCCGGACATGCCGATGCCGCCGATGCCGACGAAGTGGATGGTGCCGATGTTGAGCGGCAGGGCCCTCATGATGAAACCTTCTTGGACAGTGCTTCGACCAGGTCCGCCAGATCGGC
>JAYUCA010000319.1:0-10687 GCA_043740535.1 Rhodospirillales bacterium
AATCCATTGGAAACATAAACAGAGAACATTCCTTTCTGTTTAGTTGCTAATATGTTAGTTTCAGCCCAATCTGCGTAAATCATAGCTGTCCTTTATAGACTGCCCTGCACGGCCGGGGTGCGGAAGCTGGTCCAGATCTGGTCGTTCAACGTCAGCAGCTCCCGCGCGCGGACCAGCAGGAACTCGCCATGCGGCGTCAGCTGGACGTGGCCGCCCTTGCCGCGGGACAGCAGGCGCTCGCCCAGGACCGCTTCCAGCCGCTGCACCTGCATGCTGACCGCGGACTGCGTGCGGCCGACGCGCTGTGCGGCGCGCGTGAAGCTGCCGTCCTCGGCAATGAAGACGAAGGCGCGGAGCAGGTCGGGGTCGAGGCCGAGGGGTAGGGACATAGTGATGAGTATTCCTGATAGTGCGTATCAGGGCAATTCGTTTTTCTTATGTGGAGGCGCGGCGCAGAAACGGCTCACCGAGCGTGATCCACAGGAGACAGCGTCATGGCAACCCGCAGCATTTCCCACTTGTCCGCCACGTCAGGCTCCGCCGCGCTGCACTCCGTGCAAACGATATGGGGTGCGATGTGCGCGATGGCCCGGGCCCGCAGCACGCGCCGCTTGCTGGCCGAGATGGATTCGCGCCTGCTGGCCGACATCGGCGCCAGCCGCGGCGATGCGCAGATGGAAGCCGCCCGGCCGTTCTGGGACACCGCGTCGCGGCGGCGATAGGACCCGACCCAACCCCGGTGATCCGACTATTCGTTGCGTGATTCCAAGAAAGCCGTCCGGATCGTAGGGTGGGTGAAACCCACCGCCTTCGAGCGGGGATGCGGCGGCGTCAGCGGACTCCGGCGCCAGGCCACAACACCACCCGGACCGTCTGCAGGATGATCAGCAGGTCGAGCAGGATGCTGAAGTTCTTCACGTAATAGAGATCGTAGCTGAGCTTGGAGCGGGCATCGTCGATCGACGCGCCATAGGGGTAGTTGATCTGCGCCCAGCCGGTCAGCCCGGCCTTTGCCGCGTGGCGCTCGTGATACAGCGGCAACTGGGACGCCAGCATAGCGACGAATTCGGGGCGTTCGGGGCGGGGTCCGACGAAGCTCATCTGTCCGCGCAGCACGTTGACGAGTTGCGGGAGCTCATCGAGACGCGTGCGCCGCAGGAATGCCCCCAGCCGGGTGATGCGCATGTCCCCCTGGGCAGCCCATACCGCGCCGCCGCGTTCGGCGTCGATCCGCATGGTGCGCAGCTTGAAGATCTGGAACTCGCGGCCGTTCAGGGTGACTCGCGCCTGCCTGTACAGCATGGGCCCCCCGTCCTCGAGCCGGATCGCCAGCATGGCGATCAGCAGGAAGGGACCGAGCAGCAGAAGGCCGACGAGGCTTGCCGCCAGATCCAGGCTGCGTTTCAGGAAGCGGTCCAGCACGGTCAGCTGGAAGCCGTCGGAGTACAGCAGCCAGCCGAGCTCGATGCGCTTGATATCGACGCGGCGGACTTCGCGCTCCAGGAAGCTGAGGTATTCGGACACGGGGAAGCCGGCGATCTTGCAGTCCAGCAGGCCTTGCAGGTCCATGCCGCGGCGCTCATCCGGGGCGACCACGATTTCGTCGGGCCGAATGTCCAGCGCCGTGGCGCGGATGCCGCCGGGGCCGACGGTCAAGACGGGACCGTAGCAGCCGTCCTCCAGGCGTGGGTCGATGGCGCCCAGCGCCGGGTCATGCAGGAACTGGATGACGTAGCCGATGGTGCGGCCTTCCTTGCGGAGCATCCAGACCAGGTCCCATGCGCGCTGGCCGGCGCCGAGGATCAGGATGCTGCGGGACAGCAGGCCGCGGCGGCGCAGCGCGTCGAAGGCGACGCGGGCGCCCACGGCGCCGGTCAGCACGCAGCCGCCTGCCGCGATCCCGAGGCGCGCCGCGTCCGGCGCCAGCAGCAGCATGGTGGCGCTGGCGGCCAGCGCGCCGGCGGTGGCGGCAACCGGCACGCGGCGGAGGGCGCGGCGCAGCGAAGCCCCGGCCTCCCGCCGATACAAACCGACGGCATACAGCGCCAGAAGCGCGAAGGCGGGGTAGGCTATGAGCGCAGCCGCACCCTGCAAGCGCGGCAGGCCCGGCGCTGCGAGAAGCAACGTCGCGGGCCACAGGATGACCAAGCCGAGGCAATCGAGCGCCAGCAGCGCGGGACCGGTGCCCACGGCCATCGCGCGGTAGCGGCGGCCACGCCCGTTGGTTCCACGCCCGTCTGTTCCGCGTTGGGCAGTATGCGGCGGCATTAAATGTGACACCCCGGGGAAGTCCATAGAAATACAGCGACAATCCTAACCTACTGTTGACGGTAGGGGACGGGAAACTTGTTTGGATATGTCCGCCCTGACATGAACAGGCGTTTACCTTTTGTTACATCCGTGGCCAGGATCGCGGACGCAGCCCGGCATGGAACCAGGTGATCATCGAATAGATGTCATACACGGGCCGGCCGATCGCCGCCTGCAGCGCCGCCGCATACGGTGGCATATTGGTGCATTCCAGCACGACCGCGCCGACATCGGGGTGGCGGCGGACCAGGTCTGCCCCGGCGTCCAGGATGTCCTGCCGGGCGAGGTCGATGTCCATGTCGATGGCCTCGTTCTGGATCAGCACGCGGAAGAACTCGCGCCCATGTTCGACGCCGGCCACCGGCGTGTCCGCGGCCACGCCGGCGGCCGCGAGGTGCCGGGGCGTCAGGCTGCCGGCGCTGACGGTGAGCAGGCCGACGCGCTGCCCTGGGGGCAAGGTTGCCTGCACCCAGGGGACCTGCATCAAGGACGAGGTCATGACGGGCGCCCCGGCATGGGCGGCAAGCTCGGCCTGGAACAGGCTGAGGAAGCCGCAATTGGTGGTGATCGCCTCGGCGCCCAGCGCCACCAGGTCTGTCGCCGCCGCCAGGAACGCCGGCAGCAGCCCGGCCGCGCCCTCGAGCACGACGCGCCGCGGCGTGGCGCCCTCGACGACGCGGTACAGCACCGGGAACGGCCAGGTGGCGGCGTTGCCCATGTCGCCGGGGATGCGGGGGAAGCGGGCGTCCAGCATCAGGATGCCGAGGGGTGCGCCGTAGATCGCCTTGCCGCCGCGCGCGATGGTCATGCCAGCCTCCCTTCAACCATGTGGCGGCGGTCTTGCCTTCATGGCCGCCAGGTCGCAAGTGCAGGCGCATGAAGCGTCCCACGTTCTTCGCGGCCGTGCTGCTGGCAGGCATGGCGGGCTGCACCCCGAACTATTCGCCGGACACCTACGCCTCCACCGCCGTGCAGCAGGCGAGCAAGGTGGAGCAAGGCGTCATCGCGGGCGTTCGCAAGGTGGGGGTGCAGGCGTCGGGCGCGACCGGGGCCGTGGTGGGCGGCGCCGCCGGCGGGGTTGCAGGGGCGCAGATTCCGGGGGGCGGCGTGGGGGCGGCGCTGACCACGCTGGGCGGCACGCTGGTCGGCGGCCTGGTGGGGACGGGGATCGAGCGCGCGGCCGGCGACACGACGGCGTTCGAATACATCGTGCGCAAGGCGAACAGCGAGATGGTGTCGGTGACGCAGAAGGACCCGGAGCCGCTGCTGCTGGGCCAGAAGGTGCTGGTCATCGCAGGATCGCAGGCGCGGATCGTGCCGGACTACACCACGGCCGAGGCGCCGAAGCTGCCGGATCCGGTCAGGCCAGAAGGGACGGCGGTCCCGGTTCCCGTGGTTCGGGAGACCCTGCCGGCGCCGCAGGGGTCGCCCGCGCCGCCCTGAAAGTCAGAGCTTGCGGATGTAGCGGCGCCACAGCAGCAGCACCGCGTCGACGGGGATGGCCGGGATTTCCCGCAGCCGCCACCACCAGCGCCGGTACAGGCGGCTGGACGCAGGCCCGATCGATGGCGGGCTGCGGTGGGCATCGAGGCCCGTAAGGCCCAGCAGCAGCACGCAGCGCGGCATGTGGTAGGCCGATGTCGCGGCATAGACCGGACCGGGCACACCCTGCAGCAGCTTCGCCACAGCCAGCGCGGAGCGCAACGTGTTCCGGCCCGTCGTCTCCAGCACGATGTGCTCGGGCTCAATGCCGCGGGCGCGCAGCAGCTCTGCCATGACCTCGGCCTCGGGCGGGCCATAGCGGCCCTGCGCGCCGGTCACGACGTAGATCGGGCGCGGCAACAGGCGTCGGCCGAAGCGGACGGCGGCGCCCACGCGGTCGCGCATGGCGCCGCTGGGGCTGCCGTCCTTGCGGACGGCGGCGCCGAAGATCACGACGTAGGGCTGGTCGAACATGGCGGGCCGGGGGGCGGTGCGAGCAGGATGCGGTTGACGGCGGACAGCGCGCTGTAGGTCTGCGACCAGGCGCGCGCGAAGGCGCCGGGGGCCGTGCCGCGGGCCTCGAGTTCGGCGGCGATGCCGCCCACCGTCCGCGTGCCGTCGATCAGCCGCAGGATGGCCGCAGCGAGCGGCGGCAGCGCGATCGGGACGCGCAGCCCGTCGAACAGGAACGGCAGCGCGCCGTCGGGCCGGATGTTGCGGGCGATCTCGGCGGCCGGCATCTCCCGCGCGATGGGGATGGCGGCGGGGTCCAGCGGGTCCGCCGCCGGGGGCTGCTCGCCGGCGCGGGTGCAGTAGACGACGTGGGTGCTCATGTTGCCGGCCAGGTCCTCGGCCAGGGCCGCGCGCGCGATGGGGTCAAGCCCGGCGATGCGGGCGCGCAGCTTCGGGTCGGGCATCAGGGCGGCAGGGTCGTAGCGCATCGGTTCCATGAAGCAGGCGATCGACAGGCCGGCCTCGTGCAGGAGCGCCGCCAGGTCCGTCACGTTGTATGCCCGGTCCCGCGGGTTGAGCAACAGGTCGTACAGCCCGGCGTCGCCGCCCTCGATGTGATCGCCGAAATAGCGGTTGGCGCGTAGCCACGCTGTCTCGGGCAGATGCCGCATGACCCGGCGCGCGATGTCGAGCCGTGCCGCGGGCGGCTGGTCGGGCGGCGCCAGCCGGCGGAGCGCGTCCTGCAGCATATAGACGCCGGTGCGGCCATGCGGCGCATACAGCATCAGCCCCATCCCGCCCCCGGGGGCGAGCACGGACAGCAGTGCCCGCAGCCCGGCCGCCGGGTCCGGCAAATGATGCAGCACGCCGCAGCAGTCGATGTAGTCGAACGGGCCGAGGCCGCTGCCGGGCAGGTCCAGCAGGCTGCCGTGGTGGAATTCCATGCGCAGGCCGCGGGCGTCGGCGCGGGCGCGGGCGACGTCCTGGGCGGCGGTGGAGCGGTCGAGATGGGTGACGGAACCGGGCCTGCCGTCGCGGGCCATCTGCTGGGCCAGCATGATGGCGCCGTCCCCCGTGCCGCCGCCGGCGAACAGGGCGCGCAGCGGGGTCGTGGCGGGGCGGCTGGCCTGGAACACCCAGTGGTCGATCTCCCGCAGGTGGCTCGGGCTGCCGATGATCAGCCGCTTGGCCTCCTCGCGCGGGTCGCGCTGCGGGTAGGGGTAGGCCTCGTACTGGTCGGCGAGCCGTGCGTCGGTTGCGTCCTGCATGGGGAAGGCATATCCCGCTGCCATGCATCCGGCCAGATCGAGGGGTTATTTCGGGCTCGGCGCCGAGGGCGTGTCGAAGTCGGCGAACGTGGGCGCGCTGCTGCGCACCGGCCATGCGTTCGGGGCGGCGTTCTGCTTCACGGTCGGCGCGGGCTGGGATTCGCGGGCGTCGCGCAGTGCGGACACGGCGGACACGCCGGCGCATGTGCCGTTCTGGCGGTTCGACGGCATCGACTCGATGCTGCTGCCGCGGGAATGCGTGCTGGTGGGGATCGAGTTCCAGCCCGATGCGGTGGAGCTGCCGTCGTTCCGGCATCCCTTGAACGCCGCGTACGTGCTGGGGCCGGAGCGGTCGGGGCTGTCGCCGGAATTGCAGGCGCGGTGCCGGCATATCGTGCGCATCCCGACGCGGTTCGCGCTGAACCTGGCGGTGGCCGGGGCGATCGTGCTGTACGACAGGCTGCTGCAGCAGGGGCGGTTCGCGGATCGGCCGGTGGCCAGCGGCGGCCCGGCGGCGACGTTGGCCGCGCCGGAAGGGCACGGGGACCCGAGGTTTCGGACCAATGTCCCCAACTGGCGGCCGAAAGGCTGAGCCGCCATGCGGCCGCACGCTTGTCCTAAACAGGGGGCCGCCGTATTTGTCGCGCCATGCTGAAGATCCTGATCCCTGCCGCTGTCGCCGCACTGGCCTTCTCTGCCCAGGCCGGCGCGCAGACCCGGCCCGCGCACCCCGCGCCGAAGCCGCGCGCCGGGACGAACGCGCCCAGGTCGATCGGCAAGTTCGACGACTGGCAGGCGGCGACGCACGCCGAGGCTGGCCAGACGGTATGCTATGCGTTCACCCGGGCGCAGTCCTCGGCGCCCGCCGTCGCGGGGCGGGGCGACGTGGTGCTGACGGTGACGCAGCGGCCCAGCGGGCGGGATGCGGTGGCGATCAGCGCCGGGTTCGCGTTCCCGGCGAACGCCGAGGTGCAGATGACCGTCGATAAGACGGAGCTGGCGTTCTACACCAGCGGCCGCTCGGCCTTCGGGCGGGACGGGCACTCGGTGACGGCGGCCTTCGACAAGGCGCGGCAGGCGGTGGCGAAGTCGCCGGGGCCGAAGAATGTGGCGGTGACCGACACGTTCAGCCTGCGCGGGTTCAGCGCCGCCTACGCGGCCATCAACAAGTCCTGTCCGGCAAAATGAACGACTCGGCTGTCCAGGCCGGGCTGACGGATGCGGAGCGGGTCCGCGTCCTGGCGAAGTCGGCGCTGTTCAACCCGCCGCCGGTGCAGCTGGCGGACGGACGGCGGGAGCTGGTCGGCCTGTCCCGCGCAGACCTGGCGGACGAGATGCTGGCGATCGACGAGAAGCCGTTCCGGGCCAAGCAGATCTGGCACTGGATCTATCACCAGGGCGTCGTCGACTTCGCCCGCATGTCCAGCATCGCCCGCCCCTTGCAGGTGAAGCTGGCCGAACGGTTCGTGATCGGACGGCCCGAGGTCGCGGCCGTGCAGACGTCGACGGACGAGACCCGGAAATGGCTGTTCCGCTTCCGCGACGGGCAGGAGGCCGAGACGGTCTACATCCCGGACCGGCATGAGGACCGGGGGGCGGTGTGCATCAGCAGCCAGGTGGGCTGCACGCTGTCGTGCCGGTTTTGCCATACGGGCACGCAGAAGCTGGTGCGGAACCTGGGCGCGGCCGAGATCGTCGGACAGTTCATGGGCGCCCGCGATGCGTACAACGAGTGGCCCAGTCCGATGGGCGAGACGCCGCGGCTGCTGAGCACCATCGTGCTGATGGGCATGGGCGAGCCGCTGTACAACTACGAAAACGTGGCCAAGGCGATGCGGATCGTCATGGACGGCGAGGGGATCGGGCTGTCGCGCCGGCGCATCACGCTGAGCACCTCGGGCGTCGTGCCGATGATGGACCGCTGCGGCGCGGAGCTGGGGGTGGGGCTGGCGGTCAGCCTGCACGCCGTGACGGACGAGCTACGGGACGAGATCGTGCCGCTGAACCGGAAATACCCGATCGCCGAGCTGCTGGCCGCGTGCCGGCGCTATCCGGGGGCGAGCAACGCGCGCCGGATCACCTTCGAATACGTGATGCTGCGCGGCGTGAACGACAGCGAGGCGGAGGCGCGGGAGCTGGTGCGGCTGATCGCGGGGATCCCGGCCAAGGTCAACCTGATCCCGTTCAACCCGTGGCCCGGCAGCGCCTACGAGCCCAGCACGCGGGAAACGCTGGCGAAGTTCGCCGCGATCGTTTCCGAGGCCGGGTTCGCCAGCCCGATCCGGATGCCCCGCGGGCGGGACATCCTGGCGGCCTGCGGGCAGTTGCGGACCGAAAGCGTCAAGGCGCGGCCGGCGGCATAGGGTTGTCCGATCACGCTGCACGGCGGGCCGCCCTGCCGCTCGGGCTGCTGGCCACCGCGGGTTTCCTGTCGTCGGCCGGGGCGCGGATCGTCGATCCGGTGCTGCATGCCATCTCGGTGGATTTCAGCGTGGCCGTGTCGGACCTTTGGGTCGTGATCGCGGCGTTCACGCTGCCGTACGGGCTGAACCAGTTGATCCTGGGCCCGGTGGGCGACCGGTTCGGCAAGCTGCGGGTGATGTTGGGCGCGCTGGTGGGCTATGCGGTGTTCACCGGCGGCTGCGCCCTGGCGACGGACCTGACGACCCTGACGCTGATGCGGGCGCTGGCGGGGGCAGCCAGCGCCGGGCTGATCCCGGTCGGCATGGCGTATATCGGCGATTCCGTGCCGTACGAGCAACGCCAGGTGACATTAGGGAAATTCCTGACGGGCAACGTGCTGGCGCTGGTGATGGCGGGGCCGCTGGGCGGCCTGTTCGGGCAGTATGTGGGCTGGCGCGGCGTGTTCGTCGTGCTGTCGTCCATGGCGGTGATCGTCACGGTGGCGTTCGCGGTGCGGATCAAGGACCTGCCGGACCGGCGGGCGCCCGGGCGGATGTTCAAGCCGGAGAACTACGTGCGGATGGCGAAGCTGCCGATGGGGCGGCTGGTGCTGTCGGCGGCGGCGCTGGACGGCATGCTGCTCATCGGCTGCTTCCCGTTCATGGCCCCGTACCTGCACGAGCATTTCGACCTGACCTACGCGCATGTCGGCTTGCTGCTGGCGTGTTTCGGGGCGGGCGCCTTCGCCTACACGCGGCTGGCGCGGCCGTTGCTGCGGCGGCTGGGCGAGGGCGGGATGGCGCTGGCGGGCGGCGGCATGATGGCGGCGGCGCTGCTGCTGAGCGTCGCAAGCCCGGTCTGGTGGCCGTTCGTGGTGGTGCAGCTGCTGCTGGGGATGGGGTTCTTCACGCTGCACGGCGTGTTGCAGGCGCAGGCAACCGAGCTTTTGCCGCAGGCCCGCGCGACGGCGGTGGCGACCTTCGCGTGCCTGCTGTTCCTGGGGCAGAGCGTGGGCGCGCTGCTGATGGGGTTCATGATCGGGCGGTTCGGCTACCGGGTGGCGTTCCTGTCGGATGCGGCCGGCATCGTGGCGGTGGCGGTCTGGCTCTGGTGGATGCTGCCGCGGTCACTATCTGTGCGGTATGGATGATGAACCCGAGACTGTGGCTGTGCCTTTGACGCCGGAGGTGAAGCCGCCCCTGCCGAAGGAGGTGGGCGGCCCGGCCGGACCGGAGCCGACACGGTTCGGCGATTGGGAGCAGAAGGGCCGGTGCACGGATTTTTGAAGGGACGCGGTGTCCACCGGTAGTTGGTCGCCACGACGCCACGGCGCCACGTCATCCCCGGGGTCAAGATGGCCCGGGGATGACGTGGTTTATTCCGCACCCATGCCGCGCACCGGTCCCTCCCGACGCGGCGGATGACGCTTCGCTTTTCCGCCCTACGGTTTTGGTGGCCTTTACTCTGCGGCCTGCGCGTAGGCCTCCATCGGGGCGCAGGTGCAGACCAGGTTGCGGTCGCCGTAGACGTTGTCGACGCGTTTGACGGGGGGCCAGTATTTGCTCGCGCGCACCCAGGGCAGCGGGAAGGCGGCCTGGTCGCGGGGGTAGGGGTGTGGCCAGGCTTCGGCCGTGACCTCGGTCAGCGTGTGCGGCGCGTTCTTCAGCGGGTTGTCGGCGCGGTCGAGCTGGCCGGCGGCAACCGCGGCGATCTCCAGCCGGATGGCGATCATCGCGTCGCAGAAGCGGTCCAGCTCGGGGCGGGCCTCGCTTTCGGTGGGCTCCACCATCAGGGTGCCGGCGACGGGCCAGCTCATGGTGGGGGCGTGGAAGCCGTAGTCCTGCAGCCGCTTGGCGATATCCTCGACGCCGATGCCGGCCTCGGCCTGGAAGCCGCGGCAGTCCAGGATGCACTCGTGCGCCACGCGCCCGCCCTCGCCAGTATAGAGGATAGGGTAGTGCGCCTGCAGCCGGGTCGCGATGTAGTTCGCGTTGAGGATCGCGACCTGGGTGGCGCGGGTCAGGCCGGGGCCGCCCATCATGCGGATGTAGGCGTAGCTGATGGGCAGGATCAGCGCGCTGCCGAAGGGCGCGGCGGCGACGGGACCGGGTCCGGTGGCGGGGCCGGCATCTGGCCGGGCCGGGTGGTTCGGAAGGTATGGGGCCAGGTGGGCGGCGACGCCGATGGGGCCGATGCCGGGGCCGCCGCCGCCGTGCGGGATGCAGAAGGTCTTGTGCAGGTTGAGGTGGCACACGTCGGCGCCGATGATGGCCGGACTGGTCAGGCCCACCTGGGCGTTCATGTTGGCGCCGTCCATATAAACCTGGCCGCCATGGCCGTGCACCAGGGCGCAGATCTCCTGGATCGTCGTCTCGAACACGCCGTGGGTGCTGGGGTAGGTGATCATCAGCGCGGCCAGGCTTTTCGCATGCAGGGCGGCCTTGGCGCGAAGGTCGTCCAGGTCGACGTTGCCGTCGCGGTCGCAGCCGACGACGACGACGCGGTAGCCGGCCATCACGGCGCTGGCCGGGTTGGTGCCGTGCGCGCTGGACGGGATCAGGCAGATGTCGCGGTTCGCCTCGCCGCGCGATGCATGGTATGCGCGGATGGCGAGCAGCCCGGCATACTCTCCCTGGCTGCCGGCGTTCGGCTGCAGCGACACCGCCGCGAAGCCGGTGATCTCGGCGAGCCACGCCTCGAGCTGATCGAACATCGCGCGATAGCCGCCCCACTGCTCCGCGGGCGCGAACGGGTGCAGCCGGCCAAACTCG
>JAYUCA010000320.1:0-1721 GCA_043740535.1 Rhodospirillales bacterium
GCTCGGCTTGCAGCGCCGGGCGGAGATCGACCTCGCCAGTTTGTCGCCGCAGGCCCGGGCGATGTTGGAATCCTATGCCCACGGGGTGAATGCCTGGATCCATGAACGCGGCCGGTTCAGCGCGCCTGAATTCCTGCTGTTCGGCCTGCCCGGCTCGTGGAACGTGGTCGACAGCCTGTTGTGGGGCAAGCTGATGGGGCTGTGGCTAAGTTCCAACTGGCATACGGAACTGGCTCGCCTGTCGGTCATCGGAACAGTGTCGCCGCAGATCCTGAATGAAATCTGGCCGCCAGATGCTGGGGGGATGCGACCCGATGCGTCGCTGCCGGCGGCTGCGGCGAAATTCGCCCAAGCCTCCGACGCCCAAGCCTCCGACGCCCAGGCCTCCGACACCCAGGAGGGCATATTGCAGGCGGCCATATCGCAGGCGGCTGGGCGGCTGCTGGCAAGCCTGCCGTTGTTCCCCGGCGCCTTTACGCAGCCGTCGAGCGCCTCCAACGAATGGGCGGTGGATGGCCGTCACAGCGCTACCGGCGCGCGCCGCTGCTGGCCGGCGACCCGCATCTAGGCTTTGGCATGCCTGGGACCTGGTATTTGGCCAGGATCGAAACCCTCGACGGGTTGCTGGCCGGCGCCACCGCTCCCGGGCTGCCATTTCTGGTGATGGGCCATAACGGCCACATCGCCTGGACGTTCACCACCACGGGCGCGGACGTGCAGGATGTCTTTATCGAAACTCCCACGTCGGATGGCGGCTACGCGACGCCGGATGGCCCACGCCCGTTCCTGGTCCGCGAGGAGCGCATCAAGGTGCGGGGGCAAAAGGACGAGATCGTTGTCGTGCGGGAGACGCGCCACGGTCCGGTGATCTCCGACCTCGAAACGCCGGCGGCCGGCGGCCGGCTGCCAGGCACAAATCCAGTACTTGCCGTCGCGATGGCCAATCTGGCGGCGAGCGAGACGGCGGCGGCCGGGCTGCAGGCCCTGAACATGGCCATAGACATCGAGGAGGCCGCCCGCGCGTCCAGCCTGATCACCTCGCCGGTGCAGAACCTGCTGGTCGCCGACAACAAGCGGATCGGACTCTACATGACGGGCCGCGTGCCGGTGCGCCGATCCGGTGACGGGCGCGCCCCGGTGCCGGGGGATTCCGGCGACTACGACTGGATCGGCATGGTGCAAGGGCCACAATTGCCGCGCATCGTTGCCCCGGATAGCGGCCGGCTGATCAACGCCAACGAACGCGTGGCGCCAGAGAATTTTCCGGTCTTTCTCGGCCGTGACTGGTTCGGCGATTGGCGCGCCCGGCGAATACGTGCGTTGCTCGACGCCACCGACAAGCACACGGTGGAAGGATTCACGCGGATGCAAATGGACACCCGAAGCGCCTTTGCCGAGCAGGTATTACCAGCGATGCTGGCGATCACGCCCCCGGCCGGTCTACCGGCGACGGCGCACACGCTTCTGACGGGCTGGGACGGCAACATGGCAGCCGACCTGCCGCAGCCGCTGATCTTTAATATGTGGGTGGACCGGTTCGGCGCCCTGGTCCTGCGGAAGGCCGGCATCCCGCCAGCCGCCGCCGGCCCGCTGCAGGAGACGGTTGCCTACGCGCTTAGCTCAGCCGGGGCGCATTGGTGCGGCGGCGAGTGCGCGCCGCTACTGCGCGAGGCGTTGATCCAGACGACCGATGCACTCGCCGCGGCGCATGGCGGCGATCC
>JAYUCA010000321.1:0-10438 GCA_043740535.1 Rhodospirillales bacterium
CGCTTCACTTCCGCGTTGCCCACATCTGCACAGGCTCAACAACAGACGGAGAGGGAGAATATAATATTGACTTAATATATAACAGAATCTATATTTAAGCTTCGATGAAGCCCCGGATCGGCCGGGGAAGCTGAACCCGGCGAGACTCTCTCTTATGTCGCTCCGATTTCTGTCCAGCCGATGGGGTCCACCTCACTACGCGTTAGCTGGCAGACTGTGAACAACTCCTATTGCCCCAAGCCTTGACCGGTCGTTCAGCGCTCGGCCTGAAGGTCTTCCTTTCGCCGCCGCTCAGGCGTTTGCGAGGCCTTCTCGTCACCCTGTTGATGATATCGTGGGCCATACGCCCTAGCATGGCTGTATCACCGGACGTAACGAGGACCATCGAAACCGCGCTGATCCGCAATCACGCAATTAATGCCACCTTGGCGAAGTGCGTCTCCTATGAACTCGAGGTTGAGAACGCCACCTTTGCTGAGATTGCAGTTCGAGAGAGTTTCACGGGAGCGGCTGTGACGGTGATCCCGGAACCCGTCCCCGCATGTTCAACGTACGCTATGAAAAACGCACACATCGGGTCTACAAAGAGGACCCTGTCGAGGGGACATATGAGTTGCTGCGATAGGATGTAGTGCAGGCCACCAAGGATGCTGGTCCTCCGGCAGACGATCTGTTGGACTCCGGCTCAAAAAAAAGGGCCGGTCGCAGCCTTTTTAGCAGTCATGACTGCACCAAGGCCGGTCTGCCGGTTCCCGCTAGGCCTCCTTACTTACACTTAGTCTGGTATCGTTCACTTGGTACATCAAAGCCGATTGTTACGCTGCTTACCGGCGCGTTGGAAAACGCTCGAACGCCCTCGGTTTCGCTAACCGCGTGCGCAAACGGCTTATCAGTGCGTTACTCACGTTGTTGCCTGCTACCGAGTTCACAAAGCAAAGTTGGGGCTGCTGAGTGCGCCGCGAGAGGTAAGTGCGAAGATCGTGCATCGATACTCAATCAGGCGAGGTTACAGTTCGCGACCCCCGACAGTGGGTTTGCACTCGCGGAAAGCCGATTGAGTTGCGTGCCTTGCCGACCACCCATGCCAACCGCCACTCGTCCACGATCCCCCATATGCGGATTTGCTTAACCCGTCTTATCCATGAGACTGTCGGAAATTGACACTTTAAGAAGCTCTTTCAACGCACTAAGCCAAATCTGCCTATGGCATTTTCTGCCACACACCGATTGCGAGAAACTCAGGTGGGACGGGCATTATCCGTGATCCCACATTTTTCACCGCATAAGACGGGTTAACGGTTCTTCTCGGCGTCGGTGCCTGACAGCCGTCGTGATCATTCCGGCTGTGCCGACCCTGTGCGATGGTTTGCCCTGCATGCTCGGGTGCTGACACGACGCTCAGGGTTGGAGGTCGCCACGTGGTGTGTCGATGTGTGGCTACCAGACTCGCCCGCCCGGTAGCCCTCTCGGTATCGTGACGGACAGTGGCGGCGATCATTCCGAATTGTGCTCGACCCCAGCAGGGCTGACCCTGTTGATGGCCGAGAGGGGATTGGTCCAACCCACCCCACTTAGTTTTCTGGCTGGCGGGGGGTCGGGCGGCCCCCTGCTAGCTTGAGGGCCGAAACCTGTGGGGACAGTCTCGATGTCCGGCAGTCTGTAGTGAACTAGCCATTCGGCCGGTGAGGCTTCCCGACTTCAGCCCCGCTGTTTGGCGCATCCCGGCTCGCAAAGTTTCATAAGCCTTGCCTGAACCTCGCCGGTGTTGCCGCAACCAGAACAGCGCAGGCGCATCATCGCCAGATGAACCGGGGTGTCGTCTCCAAACCTTTCGAGCAGGTAGGCTAACGGCAGTCCGCTCCTATGACCGCAGCGACATTCGCCTACTCGGATGAAACCCGGTGCGCTGATGGCCAGCGCCTTGAGCCTCATTACCCGGTCTGCGTTGCGACTTCCCATGACCGGGAAACTAGCAGGGCAGGGGAGCGGAGCAACCGAAAAGTTCCTCTTATGTTCTCGGCGGGGAATCAGGGAGCGGCGATCACGGCAGTGATAGTATATCAATTACGGAGGGGCGGACGAACCGTTAGTAGTGTCGAAAGTCACCGGTCAACGACTACGTCCATGACGCGGTGGCCGGGCCCGAGGTTTCGAGCGCTGCGGACAACACGGTGATCTCCGGGGACCGGATCAGCCAGGCGGAGGGCAACGGGGGGGTGGCGATCGTGCTGCCGAATGCCGGGCAGGTGACGATCTCCGGCTCGGCGATCGAGAAGGGCGCCAACAGCACGAGCGCGGTGCTGGTGCAGGTGGGCGGCGCGGCCGCCTATGCCGGCAGCGTGGTGACGCTTACGGGCAACACGGTGATCAGCAACCTGGTTTCGGCGCCGACGGTCTTCGTGTCGAACAGCGCGGCCGCGGCGGTGACGGCGACGGGGATGACGGTCGTGGGCGGGACGGCGGGCAGCGTGACGGTATCGGGCGGCGTCAGCACGGGCGCCGTGGTGAAGACCGCGCTGACGACGAACAAGGCGAGCCCCTGGGGCGCCATCGCCGCGCCGGGCGCAGCGCCGCTGACGGTGTCGACCGCCGTGCCGGCCGGGCCGGCGGTTTCGGGGCAGCTGATCCTGCGCATCTCGGAGACCGCGTACCAGGGCGACGCGCAGTTCCGGCTGACGGTGGATGGCGCGCCGGTGGCCGGCGTGCTGACGGCGGTGGCGGGCCATGCGGCGGGGCTGTCGCAGACCTTCACCATCGCGGGTCCGTATGCGCCTGGCGCGCATACCGTGGCCGTGACGTTCACCAACAGCCTGACCGGCCCGGCGCCGGGCCAGGGCCGGGCGCTGTATGTCGATGGGATGTCGTATAACGGGCAGGCAGAGGGCGCGCCCGTCGTGATGGCGGCGAACGGCACGACCATGATCTCGACCGCGCCGAGCAGCAGCAAGGTGGGCGTCACGGTGAACCTGTCCGAGGACGCGTACCAGGGCGACGCGATGGCGTTCATCAGCGTCGATGGCAAGGTGCAGGGCGGCGTGCAGACGGTGACGGCGTCGCACGCGCTGGGCAAGACGCAGGCGATGAGCTTCCTGCTGAACCTGGCCCCCGGGGCGCACACGGCGGCGGTCACGTATCTGAACGACCTTCAGGGCGCGGGGCAGAACCGGAATCTATATGTCGATTCGATCGATGTGGCGGGGGCGCATTACGGCTCGGCCGCGGCGGCCCTGACGACGAATGCGACGAGCAGCTTCGCGTTCACCGTGGCGCCGCCGGCGGCGGCGAACGGCAGCCTGTTCGTGACGGCGGGGGCGCCGACGCTGCTGGCGAACCTGGTCCCGGTGTATTAGCCGAAGGCATGACCGGCCGCATGGGCGCTTGACCGCGGGGGACGCCGGGCTGACATCATCTTCTGGCGGACCTATGTGATGTCCTGCACCGGAGAACCGATCATGTTGAACCCGACCGCCCCCATGGCGCTGCGCGACCCGACGCTGTTCCGCCAGGCGTGCCTCGTGAACGGCAAATGGATCGAAGCGGCTTCGGGCACGACGCTGACGGTGATCAACCCGGCCACCGGGCAACCGGTCGGCACGGTTCCGGCGCTGAACGCCGCCGAGACGCGGATGGCTATCGACGCCGCCGCGGCCGCGTACCCGGCCTGGCGCAAGCTGCTGGCCAAGGAGCGGGCGGCGATCCTGCGCCGGCTGTTCACGCTGATGATCGAGAACACCGACGACCTGGCGGCGATCATGACTGCCGAGCAGGGCAAGCCGCTGGCGGAAAGCAAGGGCGAGATCGCCTATGCGGCCAGCTTCATCGAGTGGTTCTCGGAGGAAGCCAAGCGCGTTTACGGCGACACCATCCCGGCGCCGATGCATGGCCGGAAGATCATCGTGACGAAGGAGCCGATCGGCGTGTTCGCGGCGATCACGCCGTGGAACTTCCCGTGCGCGATGATCACCCGCAAGGCGGGTCCGGGCTGGGCGGCCGGGTGCACCGGGGTGATCCGGCCGGCGAGCCAGACGCCGTTCTCGGCATTGGCGCTGGGGGTGCTGGCGGAGCGGGCGGGCATGCCGCCGGGGGTGTGCAACATCATCACGGGACCGGCGGGCGAACTGGGCGGAGAGCTGACGTCGAACCCGAAGGTGCGGAAGCTGACGTTCACCGGCAGCACGGAGGTGGGGGCCAAGCTGCTGGCGCAGTGCGCGCCGACGATCAAGAAGACCAGCATGGAGCTGGGCGGCAACGCGCCGTTCATCGTGTTCGACGACGCGGACCTGGATGCGGCGGTGGTGGGCGCCATGGCCAGCAAGTATCGCAACACCGGGCAGACCTGCGTGTGCGCGAACCGCATCCTGGTGCAGGACGGGGTGTTCGACGCGTTCGCGGCCAAGCTGAAGGTGGCGGTGGAGGCGCTGAAGGTCGGCCCGGGCACGGAACCGGGCGTGACGCAGGGGCCGCTGATCAACGCGGACGCGGTGGCCAAGGTGGAGGAGCACATCGCCGACGCGACGCAGCGTGGCGCCACCGTCGTCACCGGCGGCAAGCGGCATGCGCTGGGGGGCAACTTCTTCCAGCCGACCATCCTGGCGGACGTGCCACACGACGCGCTGATCTTCAGCGACGAGACGTTCGGCCCGGTGGCGCCGCTGTTCCGCTTCACGACGGAGGATGAGGCGATCCGGCTGGCCAACGACACGCCGTTCGGGCTTGCCGCGTATTTCTATGCCCGCGACGTCGGCCGCATCTTCCGCGTGGCGGAGGCGCTGGAGGTGGGGATCGTCGGCATCAACGAGGGCCTGATCAGCACCGAGGTGGCGCCCTTCGGCGGCATGAAAAGCAGCGGGCTGGGGCGGGAAGGCGGCAAGTACGGAATCGAGGACTACCTGGAGGTCAAGTACCTGGCGTTGGGCGGGCTATAGCCATGGGCGGCTACGACTATGACCTGTTCGTCATCGGCGGCGGGTCGGGCGGCGTGCGCTGCGCCCGGATCGCGGCCGGGCATGGCGCGCGGGTGGGGATCGCCGAGGACACGTACTGGGGCGGCACCTGCGTCAACGTGGGGTGCGTGCCGAAGAAGATCATGGTGCAGGCCAGCGAGTACAGCCGCCTGGCCGAGGACGCCCGCGGCTTCGGCTGGAACGGCCCGGCCCCGGTGCACGACTGGGCCGCGCTGATCGCGCACAAGGACCAGGAGATCAGCCGGTTGAACGGCATCTACGCCAAGCTGCTGGGCGGCGCCGGTGTGACCATGCACGACGCGCATGCGCGGTTCACCGGGCCGCACACGCTGGATGTGGGCGGCCAGACCGTGACTGCGGAGCGGATCGTCATCGCGACGGGCGGCACGCCTTCGATCGAGCCGGCGATCGCCGGCATGGAGCTGGGGATCACGTCGGACCAGGCGTTCCATCTGCCGGCGCTGCCGAAGCGGGTGCTGATGGTGGGCGGCGGGTATATCGCGGTGGAGTTCGCCGGGCTGTTCCGGGGACTGGGGGCGGAGGTGGACCTGGTGTTCCGCCAGCACCTGCCGCTGCGGGGCTTCGACCTGGAGCTGCGCGAGGACCTGGCCGCGGCCATGACGGCGCAGGGGATAAGGCTGCACAGCAGCCAGACGGTGCACGAGATCGAGGCGGACGGCGCCGCGCGCCGCGTGACGCTGACCAGCGGGCATGTGGTGGAGGCTGATCTGGTGTTCTTCGCGGTGGGGCGGAAGCCGCGGACGAAGGGGCTGGGGCTGGAGACGGCGGCAGTCGCGGTGAACGACCGCGGGGCCGTGGTGGTGGACGCGCACAACGTGACCAGCCAGCCGCACGTGTTCGCGCTGGGCGACGTGTCGAACGCGCTGAACCTGACGCCGGTGGCGATTGCCGAGGGGCATCACCTGGCGGACCGGCTGTTCGGCCGCGCGCCTCCGCGCACGTGGTCGTTCGCGGCGGTGCCGACGGCAGTCTTCAGCAGCCCGCCGATCGCGACCGTCGGGTTGTCCGAGGACGCTGCCGCGGCCCTGGGGCCGGTCGACGTGTATGTCGCGCGGTTCACCCCGATGCGGCACGTGATGTCAGGGCGGGGCCAGAAGACGCTGATGAAGATGATCGTCGATCAGGCCAGCCAGCGCGTGCTGGGCGTGCACATGCTGGGCGACGACACGGCGGAGATGATGCAGGGGATCGGCGTCGCGCTGACGGCCGGGGCCACGAAGGCGGACTTCGACCGGACGATCGGCATTCATCCGACCAGCGCCGAGGAGTTCGTGACGTTGCGGACGCGGACGCGGGTGGCGGGGGAGCGGGCGGCGGCGGAGTAAACTTTCCGGCGCTTTTCGCAGGGCAGGGCTTTGCAGACGTCGATTCCCAGGTCATCGTGCATGACTCGCGCAGCTGCTATGCTTTTGTGCGACTCGGCAGCGATGCGCGACAGGGAAGGCGACGGTCTGATGGATTGGGACAAGCTTCGGGTTTTCCACGCCGTGGCCGAAGCCGGCAGCTTCACGCATGCCGGGGAGACGCTGAACCTCAGCCAGTCTGCCGTGTCGCGCCAGATATCGGCGCTGGAGGACAACCTTCAGGTGCCGCTGTTCCATCGGCATGCGCGGGGGCTGATCCTGACGGAGCAGGGCGAAAGCCTGAACCGGACGGTGCGGGAGGTGTTCGCCAAGCTGGCGATGACCGAGGCGCTGCTGACGGAAAGCAAGGAGAAGCCGGCCGGGCGGATCAAGGTGACGACGACGGTGGGCTTTGGCTCGACGTGGCTGGCGCCGCGGCTGGCGGCGTTCCTGGCGGCCTATCCGGACGTCACGATGACTCTGCTGCTGGACGACACGGACCTGGACCTGGCGATGCGGGAGGCGGACGTCGCGATCCGGATGCATGCGCCGAAGCAGCCGGACCTGGTGCAGCGGCACCTGATGCAGCTGCAATGGATCGTCGTGGCGTCACCGGAGTATCTGAAGGCGAACGGCACGCCGCAGCGCGCCGAGGACCTCGATGACCACAAGATCATACTGTTCGGCGACTACCGGCCGCCGGTTGCGGACATCAACTGGCTGGCGGAGGCGGGGCGTCGTGCCGGGTCTCCGCGGCGGGCGTTGCTGGAGGTGAACTCGCTGCACGCGATGGCGCTGGCGATCCGCAGCGGCATGGGGATCGGGGTGCTGCCGGATTGGATGTCCGACGAGCTGAAGGGCCTGACGGTGCTGCTGCCGGAGCTGAAGTCTCCGAAGGTGGACGTGTTCTTCGTCTATCCGGAGGAGCTGCGGAACAGCAAGCGCGTGGCGGTGTTCCGGGACTTCCTGCTGGCGCGGCTGCACGAGCTGCACTGATCGGCGCTTCAGGGGCTGGCGTTTCGGGGGCCGGCGCTTGGGGGACCGGCGCTTTGCGAGGCGCCTGAACGAATATAGGCCGAACCTCTTGCGAGGTCCGGCCCATATCGACGTTTCAGCGATCGGAAGTGGCTATCAGGCCAGCTTCAGATTGGCCGCAGCCTGCTTTCCACGCTCGGTCACCACTTCGTAGGAGACCTTCTGTCCGTCATTCAGCCCATTGAGGCCCGCTGCCTGAACGGCGGTGATGTGAACGAACACATCCTTGCCGCCGTCCTGCGGCTCAATGAAGCCAAAACCCTTTGTGGTGTTGAACCACTTAACCGCACCCATCGCCATATTCGTCGCTCATTCCTGAAGAAGTCGTGACCATAAACACGGGAGGGGCCTCTCGGCAATGGCCGAGGTGGCCATATGGCGACGAATTTGCCGTGAATGCGCAAAAAACCGGGAATTTGGTGCCGGGTGCAGGATTTGAACCCGCGACCTTCGGTTTACAAAACCGCTGCACTACCACTGTGCTAACCCGGCGGCAGGCCGAGGTATCGCCCGAATCGCCCTGCGGTTCAACTGCGCCGGCTGCGTCATGCCGTATGGGCGACCTCGACCGTGACGTGCGAGAGGGTGCGGAACCGCGCGAGTCTGGCCCGGTAGAAATCCGCTCCGCGCCCGCTCGATGTCTCGACCGCGACGATGGCGCCGAGATGGCCCGGGCCGAGGCGCCACAGGTGGATGTCGGTGACGCGGTCGCCGTCCGCCTCGACGATCTTGCGGACGATGGCGGTCATGCCGTGGTCCGGGTTCATGTCGAGCAGGATGGCGCCGGTGTCGCGGACCAGGGCGAAGGCCCAGGACGAGATGACCACGGCGCCGACGATGCCGGCCAGCGGGTCCATCCATAGCCAGCCGAAACTGCGTGCCAGCAGCAACCCCACGATGACCAGCACCGACACGGCCGCATCCGCCATCACATGGACGATCGCCGCCCGCATGTTGTTGTCGCGATGGGCGGCCGCATGGGGGGCGTGTCCGTGTTCGTGTTCCTCGAACACCACCGGGACTGCGGCGCCGCCGGCGATGACGTGGGCGACGAAGGCATGCGGCTCGGGGATCTCGTGCACGCTTTGGAGGTATCCGCCGCGATCCGTCATCGGGAACGACTGGCGGGCGCCGTCGGGCCGCACCGTCTCGACCGTGACGGCGCCGGGCGCGAGGATGCCGCCGGCGTCCGGCCGGATGCGGAACACGGGGGGATGGTCCGCCTCGAACACCGACAGCACCAGCGTGCCGGCGGGGGTCGACACGCGATGTTCCTCGTCGTGGACGTGAGGGGCGTCCTGAGTTCCATGGCCATCCGGGCTGCCGTGGCCGTGGCCGTGGCCGTGCCCGTGGCCGTGTTCATGGTGGTGGCCGCCGCCGGACAGCAGCCACGCCGATGCCACGTTGACGCCCAGACCCAGGACCGCGATCGGGATCGCCTCGGCGAAGTGGATCGGCACCGGGGCGAAGATGCGGGCGATGGATTCGTAGCCGATCAGGATCGCGATCATCGCCAGGATGATCGCGCTGGTGAACCCGGCGAGGTCGCCGAACTTGCCGGTCCCGAAGGTGTAGCGTTCGTTGTCGGCATGCTTGCGGGCATAGGTGTAGGCCAGCGCCGCCAGCAGCAGCGCGCCGGCATGGGTCGACATGTGCAGGCCGTCGGCGACCAGCGCGATCGAGCCGAACACCATGCCGCCGACGATCTCCAGCGCCATCATGGCGCCGCAGAGCCAGATGACGGTCCATGTCCGCCGCTCCGACGATTCGTGATCCTGGCCGAGGAAGACGTGCGTGTGGGCGTTCAACGCCGGCGTTTCGGTCTCGGGCATGGGCGGCCTCATTATTTAAGGTAGGTTCGGACGACGGCGAGAAGCTGCTCGGCGGCGTCCTCGTTCAGGGCGCCCGGGTGGATTTCGGGATCGACCAGGTGCGTGCGGACATGATCCTCGACGACCTCCGCCATCAGGCCGGACATCGCGGCGCGGGTGCTGGCGAGCAGGTGCATGACCTTCTCGCAGCCGGCCTCGCTTTCGAGCGCCCGCTCGATGGCTTCGACCTGGCCGCGGATGCGGCGGATCCGGGCGAGCAGCTTGTCTTTCTCGCGGACGGTGTGGGTCATCCGGTCTATCTAAGATAGGGGGTTACCCTATGCAAGCGGCTGTCCGGCGCCGGTCCGCAGACCATGGCCACCCTGCGGCACATGGGCATGGCGGCCCTGCTCCGTCAGTCAGCGTGACCATGCTTCAAGCGATTCCCCTGCTGGGCGCGTGCCGCCCCTTGCCGCCGCCGGGCCGCACCGCTAAGCGGAGGCGCTTGCCGCGGTCCCGCCCGGTTTCCGCCATTTGCCGCACGCCTCCGCCGCTGTTTAAGGATCATTGTTCATGTTCGGACGTCTGCTCGGTGTCATGTCTGCCGACATGGCCATCGACCTCGGCACCGCCAACACGCTGGTGTACGTCAAGGGCCGCGGCATCGTCCTGGCCGAGCCCAGCGTGGTCGCCATCGCCGATGTCCGCGGCAAGAAGCAGGTGCTGGCCGTCGGCGAGGAGGCCAAGCTGATGCTGGGCCGCACGCCTGGCAACATCCAGGCCATCCGGCCGCTGCGGGACGGCGTCATCGCCGACTTCGAGGTGGCGGAGGAGATGATCAAGCACTTCATCCGCAAGGTGCACAACCGCCGCGGCTTCGCCAGCCCGCTGATCATCGTCTGCGTGCCCAGCGGCAGCACCGCCGTGGAGCGCCGCGCCATCCAGGAGAGCGCCGAGAGCGCCGGCGCGCGCAAGGTGATGCTGATCGAGGAGCCGATGGCGGCCGCGATCGGGGCCGGGCTGCCGGTGACGGAGCCTTCGGGCAGCATGATCGTCGACGTGGGCGGCGGCACGACGGAGGTCGCGGTGATCAGCCTGGGCGGGATCGTCTATTCCCGCAGCGTGCGGGTGGGCGGCGACAAGATGGACGAGGCGATCATCAGCTATATGCGCCGCCACCATAACCTGTTGATCGGCGAGACCACCGCCGAGCGCATCAAGAAGGAAATCGGCACCGCCAGGCCGCCCGAGGACGGCATCGGCC
>JAYUCA010000322.1:0-2412 GCA_043740535.1 Rhodospirillales bacterium
GGCACGTCGATGACGTAGTGGTCGCCCTCCACCAGCGTGCGGGCGATGCCCAGCGCGCGGTCCGTCACCTCGGCCATCGCCGGGTTCGGCCGTTCGGCGGAGATGATCAGCGGCGTGCGGGCCTCGTCGATCAGCACGCTGTCGGCCTCGTCGACGACGGCCACGTGCAGGCCGCGCAGCAGCAGCCCGGCGTGCGACGGCTTGAACATCGATGACACGGCGTGGCGGGCGGCGCCGCGGGCGGCGGCGGTGGCGATGCGGTCCTTCAGATAGTCGAAGGTCAGCTCCTTGTTCGTCACATAGGTCACGTCGGCTGCGTAGGCCCGGCGCCGCTGCTCGATTTCGTCGCCCTGCTTGACCAGGCCGACGGTCAGGCCCAGCGCCTCGTAGACTGGCCGCAGGCGGGCGGCATCCCGCTCGGCCAGGTAGTCGTTGACGGTGACGACGTGGACCGGGCGGCCGGCCAGCGCGGCGGCGGCGGCGGGCAGGATGGCGGTGATGGTCTTGCCCTCCCCGGTCGCCATCTCGACGACGCGGCGCCCCGTCAGCGCCCGGCCGCCGGCAAGCTGCACCGGGTGATAGCGCATGCCCAGGTGGCGCTCGACGGCGGCGTGCACCAGGGCGAACACCACGGGCTGCAGCGCCGCACCCTCCCGCAGCAGGCGCTGGCGGAGGGACGCCGCCTCCATCAGCAGGGCCGTGTCGCCCAGCGCCGTGAAACGCGCGGCGAGCGCCTTGATCTCGCGGGCGTGGCGGCGGATGCCGGACAGGTTGGCCAGGCGCACGTCCAGCGCGCCCCAGGCGGCATGGGCGCCCATGTCGAAGGGGCCTGGGATGGGGCTGAAACGCTCGGCATACGGTGCGACGGCGTGACGTTCCATGGTTAATCCTTGCCATGCCGGAAGCACCGGGTCTAGCAATCCGAATGATCAACCGCGCCGCCCTGCTCGTTCTAGCGTCCGTCTCGCCCGCCATCGCCGGGGAGTATGCCTGCCTGATCGAGCCGCAGCAGGTGCTGAAGCTGGCGGCCCCGGTGCAGGGCGTGGTCGCGATGGTGGCGGTCGATCGCGGCGACCGGGTGCAGAAGGGCCAGGTGGTCGCGTCGCTGGATGCCGAGGTGGAGGAGGCGAACGCGCAGATCGCCAAGGTGCATGCCGCGAACGACACGGCGATCGAGAGCGGACGCGCGCGGGTGGACTACCTGAGGCGCAAGCAGGTCCGCAACGAGACGCTGCGCAAGACCGAGGCGGTCAGCTTCGCGCAGATGGACGAGGCGGCGGCGGACGCGAAGGTGGCCGAGGCGCAGTTGCGCGAGGCGGAGCTGAACGTGGCGCAGGCGCGGGTCGAGGCGCGGCGGGCGGAGGGGCTGCTGCGGCAGCGCCGGGTGATCAGCCCGGTCGACGGGCTGGTGACGGAGCGGGCGCTGGGCCCCGGCGAGTTCCGCAACGACCAGGCGCATATCCTGACGATCGCCGAGATGGACCCGCTGCGCGTGGAGACGTTCCTGCCGATCGCCGCCTATGGCCACGTGAAGGTGGGCGACAAGGCCGCCGTGCTGCCGGAGGCGCCGGTGGGCGGCGAGTTCGAAGCGACGGTGACGATCGTCGATGGCGTGCTGGACGCCGCGAGCGGCACGATCGGGGTGCGGCTGAGGCTGGCGAACCCGGATTTCCGGCTGCCGGCGGGGATCCATTGCCGGGTGCGGTTCCCGGAATAGGCGGGGCCGGTTTCACCACGGCGCGACCAGGCCGGTCTTGAGGAACATTGGGCCGGCAGGCGCGTTCCTTATGGTGAAGCGCGTTCAAGCGCAGTTCAGGAGCGTCGTCCCATGCGTATGAAAATGGTCCTTCCCCTCGCCGCACTCAGCCTTTCCCTCGGGCTGAGCGCCTGTTCGGATCCGTATGACCCCGGTCAGCGCGCTGTGGCCGGTGGCCTGCTCGGGGCTGGCGGCGGCGCGGCCATCGGCGCTTTGGCCGGGGGCGGACGTGGCGCTGCCATCGGTGCGCTCGGCGGCGGCGCGTTGGGCGCGGGCGCCGGCGCGGTGACGACGCCGTCGCGGCCTTACTCCTACTGACGCCTAGCCGGGGTGGGCGGGGGGCTTGACCCCACACCCACCCCAGGCCGACGTTTGTCATCCCCGGCAGTAGAATATACTCCTGTCGTGCAAGTCCGGGCGGCCACGACCGCGTCCGGACGGGGAGACGTCCGCCATGTCGCTGACCCGCAAGGGCGCCATCACCGGTATCGGCGAGACCGCCTACATGCGCGGTTCGCCAAAAACCGCGTTCGAGCTGCAGATCGAGGCGTCGCTCGCCGCCATCCGTGACGCGGGGCTGGACCCCAAGGACATCGACGGCATCATCCCGATCGGCATCACGGGCGCCCCGGCCGAGGCCTTCGTCACCAATTTCG
>JAYUCA010000323.1:0-4444 GCA_043740535.1 Rhodospirillales bacterium
TCAAGGACCGGGCTTCAACACGTAGCCGCGGCCGCGGACGGTGTGCAGGAAGCGCGGTTCCCGCGGGTCCGCCTCGATCTTGCGGCGCAGCCTGGTCACCTGGACGTCGATGGCGCGCTCCCCGGCTTCGTCCATCTGCAGCGTATCGACGATGTTTTCACGCGACAGCACCTCGCCGGGCTTGCAGGCCAGGGCGTGCAGCAGGGCCGATTCGCCGCCGGTCAGGTGGACGACGCCGCCGTCGCTGTCGATCAGCTCGGCGCGGCCGACGTCGAAGGTGAGCGCGCCCAGGCGCAGCGGGCCGGCGGGCTCCGGCGGCGGCGGCGGCGCGGTGCGGCGGAGCATGGCGCGGAGGCGGAGCACGAGCTCGTAGGGCTCGAACGGCTTGCCCAGGTAGTCGTCGGCGCCCGATTCGAACCCGGCGATGCGGTCCTCGGGCGCGCCGCGCGCCGTGAGCAGCAGGATGGGCACGTCCGAGCGCTCGCTGCGGAGTGCTGCGGTCAGGTCGAGGCCGGATTCGCCGGCCATCATCACGTCCAGCACCAGCAGGTCGGGCTGCACGACGCGCAGCTTGTCCCGCGCCTCGGCCGCGTGGGCGGCGGTCGTGACGCGGAAGCCCTGCTCGGCCAGGTAGCGCGACAGCAGGGCGCGCAGCCGGGCGTCGTCGTCGACGACCAGCACGTGGGCCTCGGGGGCGGCGCCGCTCATGCAGGCCGGCTCACGGAGGGGTCGCCTTGTCGAGCGCCGCGCGGGCGCCGTGGTCCATGATGGCGCGCATCACGCGGCGGAAGCCGTCGACGGCGGGGCCGCCGGCCTCGCGATAGGCGGCGGCCAGCCGCTCGCGCTGGCGTTCGAACAGGCGGCGCTCCAGCGCGCGGCCGGTTTCGGTCAGGGTCAGCAGGCGTTGCCGGCGGTCGTTGCGGCCGGGGGCCTGGCCGACCAGATCCTGCTCCATCAGCGTCGTCAGCACCCGGGCGAGGCTCTGTTTGGTGATGCGCAGGATGGCCAGCAGGTCGCCGACGGTGATGCCCGGCTGGCGGCCGATGAAGTGGATGGCGCGGTGGTGCGCCCGCCCCAGCCCAAGCTCGTCCAGGATGACGTCGGCGGCGGCGGTGAAGTCGCGGTAGCCGAAGAACATCAGGTCTTGGGCGTGGCGCATCTGCTCCTCGCGCAGGAAAAGGTGATCGACGCCGGCGGCGTGCCTGGGGTCGAGGGGTTGCGCCCGCAGTGGCCCCGCCGTCGCGGCGGCGGTCCCGTGGGGGCTGCTTCGATTCTGCATGGCTGGCATCCCGGCCGCTTAGGGCAGCGTTGTTGACTTAGTTATGGGTGGCATTATAGATTTTGCTCGTAGGACGCAATATAATTACACGGAGGCAGCATATGGCGCTTGTTCCTTTCGACGACCGCGACGGCGTGATTTGGATGGATGGGGCGATGGTGCCCTGGCGTGACGCGAAACTGCATGTGCTGTCGCATGGGCTGCACTATGCCAGCGGCGTGTTCGAAGGCGAAAGGTCTTATGCCGGGAACATCTTCAAGCTGCGCGAGCACACCGACCGGCTGATCAAGTCGGCCGGGATCCTGGGGTTCCAGATCCCGTTCACGGCGGACGAGATCGATGCGGCCTGCAAGGAGGTCCTGGCGGCGAACGGGCTGGTCGACGGGTATGTCCGGCCGCTGGCGTGGCGCGGGACGGAGCAGCTTTCGGTATCGGCGCAGCAGACGAAGATCCATCTGGCGATCGCGTGCTGGGCGTGGCCCAACCTGTTCGGCGCGGACCGGATGAAGGGCGTGCGGCTGGGGATGGCGCCATGGAAGCGGCCCCATCCGGAGACGGCGCCGACGGCGAGCAAGGCGGCCGGGCTGTACATGATCGGGACGCTGTCGAAGCATGCGGCAGAGGCGGCCGGTTTCGACGACGCGCTGATGCTGGACTGGCGCGGCCAGGTGGCTGAGGCGACGGGGGCCAACATCTTCCTGGTGATCGATGGCGAGGTGCATACGCCGATCGCCGATTGTTTCCTGGACGGGATCACGCGGCGCACCGTGATGCGGATCGCGCGGACGCATCAGATGAAGGTGGTGGAGCGGGTGATCCCCGAATCGGACCTGGCGCGGGCAAGCGAGGTGTTCCTGGCTGGCACGGCGGCCGAGGTGACGCCGGTGCGGGAGATCGCGGGCAAGATGTACACCCCGGGGCCGATCACCGAGACGCTGCTGCGCGACTACGAGGCGCTGGTGCGGATGTCGCCGGACGAGGTGGCGCGGCGGCAGGCGGCGTAGCCCGGCAACGTCGTCCCCGGGTCTGATCGACCCGGGGATTTCGTTATGCCTGAAGGAAGGCGGCTTCCGGTCAGTTCGGCTTGACGGTCGTGGCCGGGACGGCCGGGCTGGCGGGGGTCGTCAGCACGATGGCGGGCTTCGCGGCGCCCAGGGCGGGTGCGGCGACCACCGGTGCGGTCGTGCCGGTGACGGTAGGCGTGCTCATGGCGGGGGCCGTCACCGAGGGCTTCGTGACCGGGGCGACGACCGCGTCGGTGGAGCTGGCGGCAACCGGGCGGATGGCGCCGTGGTGCTTCGTGACGTGCCTGCCCATGACATGGCTTTTCGCGACGGGGGCGGCGGGCTTCGTGTTGAGCTCGCTCTGGGCCATCGCCGGCACGGCGACGGCGGTCAGCAGCAGCGCAGTAAGGGCGAGACGGGGAAAGCTGGTCATGGCGGTTGTTCCCTGAAGGCCCGGCGTGATTGCCGGCCCACTCATAAAACCCCAGGGGCAAGGCGGCCGAAGGGCGGGATCAAGGCATTACGTGGGCAAAACGGCATCAAAAAAGGCGCCGGGGTTGCCCCCGGCGCCTGGTTTCGAACGGACTGTCAGCGGTCAGACATGCGTGCCGGCATCGGACTCGAAGATATCGCGGTCCTTGGTTTCCGGGATGAAGATCGTGCCGACCACCACCGTGATGCTGGCGAAGATGATCGGGTACCATAGGCCGTAGTAGATGTCCCCAGTGGCCGCGATCATCGCCAGGGTGGTCGCCGGCAGCAGGCCGCCGAACCAGCCGTTGCCGATATGGTATGGCAGCGACATGGACGTGTAGCGGATGCGGGTGGGGAACAGCTCGACCAGGGCCGCGGCCATGGGGCCGTACACCATGGTCACGTAGATCATCAGGACGAACAGGATGCCGATGATCACCGCGGTCTGCTCGCGGAAGATGTCGAAGAAGCCGCTCATCTTCACCACCGACGGGTTCGCTGCCGGCGGATAGCCCGCCGCGCCGAGCGCCGCCACCACATCCTTCGCGAAGGTTGCGCGCGTGGCGACCGCCCCGGCGCCGGCCTGGATGGCATCGAACGACCCGATGGACGCAGTGCCCACCTTCACGGCAGCCAGCGTCCCCGCCGCCGCCGCTTCCGTCTTGTAAGGCACGGACAGCCCGGCCAGCGTCTGCTTGGCGATGTCGCAGGACGAGGTGAACACCTTCGTGCCCACCGGGTTGAACTGGAAATGGCAATCCGCCGGGTCGGCCGCGACCGTGACGATGATGGACTGCTGCGCCTTGTACAAAGCCGGGTTCGCCGCAGCCGTCAGCCTCTCGAACAGCGGGAAGTAGGTCAGCGCCGCCAGCGCGCAGCCCATCAGGATGATCGGCTTGCGGCCGATCTTGTCCGACAGCCAGCCGAACAGCACGAAGCCGCCGGTCCCCAGCAGCAGCGACCAGGCGATCAGCATGTTCGCTGTCGCAAGATCCACCTTCAGCACGCTGCCGACGTAGAACAGCGCGTAGAACTGGCCGGTGTACCAAACGACGGCCTGGCCCATGACCAGCCCGAACAGCGCCAGGATCGCCCATTTGGCGTTCTTCCACTGCCCGAATGCCTCGGTCAGCGGCGCCTTCGAGACCGTGCCCTCGTCCTTCATCTTCTGGAAGGCCGGGCTTTCCGCAAGCTGCAGCCGGATCCAGAGCGAGATGCCCAGCAACACGGCGGAAACCAGGAACGGGATGCGCCAGCCCCAGTCGAGGAAGGCTGCCTCGCCGATCATCTGGCGGGTGAACAGGATGACCAGCAGCGACAGGAACAGGCCGACGGTGGCGGTCGTCTGGATCCAGCTGGTGTAGAACCCGCGGCGGCCCGGCGGCGCGTGCTCGGCCACGTATGTGGCGGCCCCGCCGTATTCGCCGCCCAGCGCAAGGCCCTGCAACATGCGCAGTATGATCAGGATGATGGGCGCGGCGATGCCGATGGTCTTAGACCCCGGAAGCAGCCCGACGATGACCGTGCTGAGGCCCATGATCATGATCGTCACGAGGAACGTGTATTTCCGGCCGACGAGGTCGCCCACGCGCCCGAACACCAGCGCCCCGAACGGCCGTACCAGGAACCCGGCAGCGAAGGCGAGCAGCGCGAAGATGTCCCGCACCTTCGGGTCCTGCACCTGCCC
>JAYUCA010000324.1:0-21582 GCA_043740535.1 Rhodospirillales bacterium
TGGCGCGAGGCCGCCGACGGCGCGATCCGCGAGGCGCTGGTCAACCTGGAATCGATCCCCGCCCCCGCCGGCGAGATGGACGTGGTGCTCGGCGCCGGCTGGCCCGGCGTGATGCTGCATGAAGCCGTCGGCCACGGCCTCGAAGGCGATTTCAACCGCAAGCAGACGTCGGCTTTTGCAGGCCTGATGGGCAAGCAGGTCGCGGCCAAGGGCGTCACCGTCGTCGACGACGGCACGATGGCTTCAAGGCGCGGCTCGCTGTCGATCGACGACGAGGGCACGCCGACCAACCGCACGGTCCTGATCGAGGACGGCGTTCTGGTCGGCTACATGCAGGACCGCCAGAACGCACGGCTGATGAACATGAAGCCGACCGGTAACGGGCGACGTCAAAGTTATGCCCATGTGCCGATGCCGCGGATGACCAACACCTACATGCTGGCCGGGCAACGCGATCCGGCGGAAATCCTGGCGTCGGTGAAGAACGGCATCTACGCCGCGAATTTCGGCGGCGGACAGGTCGACATCACCTCGGGTAAATATGTGTTCCAGTGCACCGAGGCCTACAAGATCGAAAACGGCAAGCTCGGCGCCCCCCTGAAGGGCGCGATGCTGATCGGCAACGGGCCGACCGACTTGCACAGAATAACCATGATCGGCAACGATCTTGAGCTCGATACCGGGATAGGCACCTGCGGCAAGAACGGCCAGGGCGTGCCGGTGGGCGTGGGCCAGCCGACGATCAAACTTTCAGGCCTCACGATCGGCGGGACGGCGACATAGCGTGCGAAGCAGGGTCTTGGCGATCCTGGCCGTCGGCTGCCTGCTGTCGGCCACGGCCAGCGCGGACACGCCGGCCCAGGACTTCACCCCCTGCCCGGCCAGCCGCGCGCCGTCGCTGGTCCTGCCGCACGTGGCCGAGGCGGTCGCCACCAACACCGAGGTCACGATCGTGGCCTTCGGATCGTCCTCGACGCAGGGCTGGCACGCCTCGGACATCGCGCACAGCTATCCCAGGATCCTGCAATCCGCTCTCGATGCCGCGCTGCCGGAGGCGCACGTCGCCGTCCTGAACCGCGGCATCGGCGGCCAGGACGCCACCGAGATGATGTCAAGGCTGGAGACGGATGTGCTGGCCATCCGGCCGACCGCGGTCATCTGGCAGGTCGGCGCCAACGCCGCCATGAAGCATCTGCATCCGGAGACGTTCCGGCAGCTGGTGGCGGCGGGTGTGAAACGCCTGCGCGAGGCGAATATCGACGTCGTCCTGATGGACAACCAGCGGGCCCCGGCGATCCTGGCCTCGCCGCAGCACGTCCTGTTCGACGAGGCGCTGGCGGACGTCGCCCTCGGCGCCGGCGCCGGCCTGTTTTCCCGCGGGGCGCTGATGGAGGAGTGGCGCGACGGGGGCTACCCATACGAGCGCTTCATCGCCGACGACGGCGTGCATCACAACGACTACGGCTATCGCTGCATCGCCCAGGCGTTGGCATCATCGATCATGGAAGGCCTGGGCAAGAAGATCCCGGACCGGGCGTTCAGCGCAAGACGCTGAAGACGCCTCGGCACGCCGCCCCAGGCCCCGTTGCGAGCCCGCGACCAGGCTACTCCTCTGGAACGCCCGCCAGACGGAGCCCCTGGGCGAAGTGCTCCCGGTCCTGCGGGCGTTCGAACGGCGTCGTCGCCAGGAAGCGCGTCACAGTGAAAGCCGGGTCCAGCACCAGCGCGCGCCGCAGCACCACCGCGGCCTCCCGCTCCTGGCCCAGATGCCCCAGGGCGGCCAGATACGGCTTGCCGGCGCCGGGGAAGGCCGGGTTCAGCTCGCTGACGGTCCGCCCGATCGATACTGCGCCTTCGTAGTCGCGCCGCATCAGGGCGACGACGCAGAAGCCGACATCGTAGTGGAATGCGCCCGGGTCCATGGGGGACAGCTTCTTGTAGCGGTCCAGCCGGCGCTCGCCCTCGTCCCATTCGCCCAGATACAGATGGGTCAGCGCCGACAATGCCCAGGCCATCGCGAGGTTCGGGTTCAGCGCCAGCGCCCGGTCGTGCAACGCGACCGCCTCACGCAGGCGATGATGCAGGAAGGCCCTGACGTGCCCGGCGATCGTGAAGCCCTTGGCGTCCTGCGGATCGAGCGTGATGGCGCGTTCGGCGTGGTGGGCGGCTTCGGCCTGGGACGCATCGGGGTCGTCGGACCAGTTGTGGCTCACGAGGAAATGCAGCCAGAACGCATACCAGCCGTGGGCCGACGCGTATTCCGGCTCCAGCTCGATCGCCTTGCGGAGCAGGTCCCCGGCGGTCATGAAGTTCGAGCGCTCCAGCCGCGTCATGCTGGGGATCGCCCGCAGGACCAGGTCGTAGGCGGTGGCATGCTGCGGCGGCCGGTGCGCGGCGCGGCGGCTCTCGATCAGCAGGATCTCGGGGTCGATCTGGGCCACGACCTCGGCGGCGACCTCGTCCTGCAAGGTCAGCAGGTCGTCCACCTGGCGGTCGAAGCGCCGCGCCCAGACGATCTGGCTGCCGTCCTGCAGGTCCACCAGCCGCACCGTGATCCGCAGCCGCTTGCCGACCCGCTGCACGGACCCGTCAAGCACGTAATCGAGTCCCAGCGTGCGCCGCAACGACGCGTCGTCGCGCTGATCCTGCACGAACTGGGCGATGGACGAGCTGGACACGAGGAAGATCCAGCGGAACCGCGCGAGCGCCGAGGTGATTTCCTCGGCCAGGCCCAGCGCCAGGTGGGTTTCGGTTTCCTCCGTGCCCACCAGGGTCAACGGCAGCACGCCGAGCTTTGCGCCGCCGCGGATGGTGCTGGGCCGCGCGTCGAACCGCGCCTCCGGCACGGCGCTGGGCGCCGCAAGGCTTCGCACGGCCTTGCCGCTGCGGATTTCCGCCAGCAGGGACTGGGTTTCGGGCGACGGCACGGCGTCCATCAGGTCAGCCAGCACGGCGCGGCAGCGGTCGTAGGACTGGATGGCCATGCCGCGCTCGCCGCGTTCGGCATGGGCCCGCATCAGCGCTCGCCAGGCGCCTTCATGCGCCCGGTCGATGGTCAGCAGCTGCTGGGCAACCGGGATCAGCGTCTCGGGCGCCTTGGCCTCGGCCAGCAGCGCCTCGGCCACGCCGCGGGCGCGGTCCCGCAGCCGCTCCCGCTCGGAATGCAGCCACACGTCGAAGGCCGGGTCGACGCCGTCGAGTTCCTCCAGCAATTCGGCGTCCAGCAGGGCCAGCGAGCCAGGATGCGTCGTCGTGGCGCGCAGCACTTCTTCGACATCGACCCACACCACGCCGGGGCGCAACGCCAAGCTATCACGATTGATTGACAGGATTTCCTGGCCAGCAGGGGCGAGGACTTCCAGCAAGCGATGGATTTCCTGCCGCAGGGACGCACGCGCCTGTTCCTCGGGCCGCCGGCTCCATAGCAGCTCTGCCAGACGCGAGCGCAGGACGGGCCGCGGTTGCGACAATGCTGCGATAGCGAGCAAAGCACGGGTCTTCCGTCCCGGCGGCAGCACGCTCTCGCTGTTGATCGTCCAGGCTTCCATCTGACCGATCAGGCGCAGGCGTACCGCGACCGTTTCAACAGGAGGCCCGGAAGCGCGGACCTGCACGGCAGACTGAGGTCGGATCATCTTAGATACATTACCGCGGACTTCACGGTTGGTGGCAAGGTCAATGTGGTTCGGTTCACGGTAGCCGCCACCGAAACCGGGCAGGCATGGGCAAGGTGTGATATGAAAGACATAAATTGTTAAATTGCACCTTCATACAACATACGATTTGTGTCCCCTGCCCAGTGCGCCGCGAATCGGCCCAGCCAATACTCGGCCTGCGTCGGGCCGCCGTCCACCAATTCCATCAACGGGGTTAGCAAGCGTCGTTCATCCTGGCCCGTAGCGTCAAGACACGCGCGCCCGCGCAGCCCGTCCGACGCAATGGCAACCATGTCACGCGCAAGTGTCCGAACCGTCACACCCGCAAACGGCGCGTCCAGCGCCAATCGCGGCACGACGGCCCGCAGCGCCGCATACTCGGCCCAGGGGCGCTGCCGCACCAGCGATTCAGCCGCCGCCAGCGCCGCCTCGTCATACAGCAGGCCGGTCCATAGCGCGCTCTGCGCCACCATCATGTCTGGCCGCCCGGCATCTGCGCCGCGCATCTCCAGGAACCGCTTCACCCTGACGTCGGTGAAGGCGGTGGTCATATGGTCCTCGAAATCCCCGACCGTCGCGCGCACGCCGGGCAGCGTGTTGCGTCCCTTCGCCATGAAGCGGCGGAACGATTCTCCCGCCATGTCGACGTACTGGCCGTTCCGCACGATGAAATACATCGGCACGTCCAGCACCCACTCGACATACCGTTCGAAGCCAAAGGATTCATCGAACATCGCCGGCGGCATGCCGCTGCGCTGGTTGTCCGTGTCCGTCCACACGTGCGCCCGGCTGGACAGGAAGCCGCTCGGCTTGCCGTCCACGAAGGGCGAATTGGCGAACAGCGCCGTCGCCACCGGCTGCAGCGCCAGCGACACGCGCAGCTTGCGCGCCATGTCCGCCTCTGACGAGTAGTCGAGGTTCACCTGCACCGTGCAGGTGCGCGTCATCATGTCCAGCCCCAACGAGCCCACCAGCGGCATGTAGCGCCGCATGATCGCGTAGCGGCTTTTGGGCATCCACGGCATCTCGTCCCGCGTCATCGTCGGGTGATGCCCGACCGGCGCGAACCCTATGCCCAATTGGTCCGCCATGGGCCGGATCGCCGCGAAATGCGCCGCCAGCTCCGCCTCCGTCTCGTGCAGGGTGGACAGCAGCCCGCCCGACAGCTCCAGCTGACCGGCGGGCTCCAGCGAGATCGAGGCGGTCCGGTTCGGACCCTGGCCCTTCAGCCCGATAGTCTCGCCGCGATCCAGGATCGGCTCCCACGCGCCCGGCTCCGCCAGCCCGTCCAGCAATGCGCCGATGCCGTCAGGCTCGTACGGCGGCGGACGGGCGTCCGCCTTGAAGAAGCCGAACTTCTCGTGCTCCGTGCCGATCCGATACTCGGACCGCGGTTTGCACCCCGCGGCGATATGCTCAGCGAGTTGCCGCACCGACGCGATAGGCGTGTCGTCGGCGTCTCCAGGGTTGGACATCGTGCTACCGAAAAGATGAGCCGCCAAGAAAGGGCGGGCGGGCGGGCACGTCAAGCAGGCCATGTGGGCAGCATGGCCGGCCCATCCGCCAGGGCTGGCGCGCCGTCGCCGGCGTGCCTAGAACGGGCGGCATGCAGGGCTGGACCGACATCGATGCAACGGGCTGGGTCGCGCGCCTGCCATCCAGGGCGCGCGGCTATGCCGTGTTGGCCCGGCTCGACCGGCCCATCGGCGCCTGGCTGCTGTTCCTCCCGGGGTTGTGGTCCATCCTGCTGGCCCGGCCGGGCGCCGCATCCGCATTCCGCCTCGTGCTGCTGTTCGGCCTCGGCGCCCTCATCATGCGCGGCGCCGGCTGCGTGGTGAACGACATGTGGGACCGCGACATGGACCGGCAGGTCACCCGCACCGCCTCCCGCCCGCTGGCCAGCGGCGCGATCCGCGTGCGCGGGGCCGCCGTGTTCCTGGCGCTGCTGCTGCTCGCCGGGCTGTCGATCTTGCTGCAGCTCGACCGCTTCGCTCAGGCGCTCGGCGTGCTGTCGCTGTTGCTGGTCGCCCTCTACCCGCTGGCCAAGCGCGTTACCTGGTGGCCGCAGGCGGTGCTGGGCATCACGTTCGGCTGGGGCGCGCCGATGGGCTATGCCGCTGCCACCGGCCGGCTCGACCCGGCCGTGGTCGCGCTGTATGCGGCAACCTTCGCCTGGATCCTGGGCTACGACACGATCTACGCGCACCAGGACCGCGAGGACGACGCCCTGGTCGGCGTTCGCAGCACCGCCCGCCTGTTCGCCAACAGCACCCGGCCGTTCCTGGCCGCCTGCTACACGGCGATGGTGGCGCTGCTGGTGGTCACCGGGGCATTGGCCGGGCTGGGGCCGCTGTTCTACGCGGCGCTGGTTGCCCCCGCGGCCCTGCTGGCCTGGCAGACCGCCACCATCGACATCGACGATCCCGCAGGATGCCAGAGGCGCTTCAAGCTCAACCGCGAGGTGGGGCTGCTGATCGGGGCCGCCATCCTGCTCGGATGAGGGCGTTCATCCAGGCGCACACCGTGCTGGCTTCCGCCCCGCTCGTCCCCGAGATCGTCCTGCACCTGGCTACCGAGATCACGCCGATCTGGCACGCCACCGAGGCCTGGCTCGATCGCCACAACGTCGCCCCGCCATACTGGGCCTTCGCCTGGCCCGGTGGCCAGGCCCTGGCGCGGCACGTGCTGGACAATCCGCATCTGGTCGAGGGACGGCGGGTCATGGACTTCGCCGCGGGCTGCGGCATTGCGGCGATCGCCTGCGCCAGATCGGGCGCAGCTTCGGTCGAGGCGATCGAGGTCGACCCGTTCGCCACCGAAGCCACCCGCATGAATGCCGACGCCAACGCCGTTTCGGTGACTGCGCTGACCCGGGACGTCGTCGGCGAGCCCTGCCGATGGGACCTGATCCTGTGCGGCGACGTCTGCTACGAAGGCCCGATGACCCGGCACATCATGCCCTGGCTGCAGTCGATGGCGCGCACAGCGGAGGTCTGGGTCGCAGACCCCGGGCGCGCCTACCTGCCAGACCACGGGCTGGCGCCCTTCGCCACCTACGCCGTGCCCACGTCGCTGGAGTTGGAAGACAAGACGGTGCGGCAGACCCGGTTGCTGCGCCTGCTGGCCGCCTAGAGCTGATCGCTTTTGGTAGACGAAGCGATCAAGCCCTAGCTTATCGCTGAAGAACGCGGATCCTCGTTTCAGGTCCAAGCAACCTGAAGCGATACCGCCCTAACCGGCCCGTTCCGCAGCCTGTGCGGCAATCTCATCCGCAAGCGCCCAGACCTGCGACGGCACCATCGTCACGTCAGGGTCGTTGAGCAGGCGATCGAGCTCGTCGATCTTGTCGCACGCGTCGTCCCGCATTTGAATCACCGGCCAGTTCATCGGACAGTAACGCAACCCGCGGGTGACGGTTCCGCGACCGCCCCTCGCGGCGTGGCGATCCAGGGCGGCACGCTTGTTGTTGCCCTGCCGCATTCTACCACCCCATGCGCAGGTCAGGACGTCTGATCCCTGGCTTCAGTCAAGAAATCCGGACGATGCTTGCACGCTATCCCTCAAACCGTCTCGACCATCACCACCTCGGCGTCCTCCATCGCGGTGATCACCAGTTCCGTCTCGCCAGACACCGCGACGCCGTCGCGCGTCCCGGCCGCCACGCCGTTCACCGTCACGCGGCCGATGGCCGGCACCAGATAGGCCACTGCCCCGGGGGCCAGCCTGCGCCGCACCGTCTCACCCGCCGCCAGCCGGCCGGCGAGCACCGCGCCGTCTGCGAACAGCGGCAGCGCGCCCCCCTCGCCTCCGCCGGCGGCCAGAACCTGCAGGCCGCTGCCCACGGCCGGAAACGCCCGTGCCTCCCAACCTGGCGCCACGCCGGCCTGGTTCGGCGTCAGCCAGATCTGGAAGATCCGCGTCTCCACGCTCTCCTTGTTGAACTCCCCGTGCACGATGCCGCGTCCGGCGTGCATCACCTGCACGTCCCCGGCCTCGGTGCGGCCCTCGTTGCCCAGGTTGTCGACATGGGTGATGGCGCCCGTGCGGACATAGGTGATGATCTCCATGTCCCGGTGCGGATGCGGGTCGAACCCCTTTCCAGCCGCGATCTGGTCGTCGTTCCAAACCCGCAGCGCACCCAGGCCCATCCGCTTCGGGTCATGATACTGCCCGAAACTGAAGTGGTGCCGCGCGTTCAGCCAGTCGTTCTGGAACCGCCCCAGACTGCCGAAACTCCGGACCTCGATCATGCTTGCCGCATTAATTGTTCGTTATCGAACGTTCAGGGCCCACGTGGGTGGCGGTCCGTTCTTCTGCAAGGGCCACAGCCCGGCGCCCTACGCGGCGCAACAACCCATCCAGCGTTGCAAGCTCCGCAGGGCTCAGCCCATCGAACCCCTGCGCGATGTCGCGGGCGTGCAGCGGGAACAGCCCTTCGATCAGGCAGCGCCCCGCTGGGGTCAGCTCGATCTGCACGCTGCGGCCGTCCCGGCGGGCGCGGTTGACCAGCGACCGCGCCACCAGCTTGTCGATCACGTCGGTCAGGTTGCCGGCGCTGGTCAGCACCTTGCGCCCCAGTTCCCGCTGGTGCATCGGCCCCTTGTGCAGCACCGCCTCCAGCACGCCGAGCTGCGTCAGCGTCAGGCCAGCCGCCGCCACGCGTTTTTCCACGAACGCCAGGATGGCACGGGTGGTGCGGTTCAGCTTGACGTAGGCGCGGACCGCATCCCCGGTGGCGGCCGGGTCCATGACGGCGGTGTCAGCGGTTCATCAGCACGGGCAGCGTCGCGTTCTCCAGCACATGCCGCGTGACGCCGCCCAGGATCAGCTGCCGCAGGCGGGAGTGCGAATAGGCGCCCATGGCCATGAAATCGGCGCCGAAGTTCCGCACGGCCTCCAGCAGCCCGCGGCCCACGTCTTTTTCCAGTGGCCGGAACTGCGCCGTCTCCACCTGGATGCCGTGCAGCGCCAGATAGCCGGCCAGCTCCGCCGCCCCCGGTCCGCGGCGGTGATACTCGTCGGCGGACAGCACCTGCACCGCCTCGGCCCGCTGCATCCACGGGATCGCGGCCAGCACGGCCGCGGCGCTCTCGGCCGTGCCGTTCCAGGCGATGCAGATGCGCCGGCCGATCGTCGGCAGCGGCACCTGCGGCGCGATCAGCACCGGGCGCCCGCTGTCGAACAGCACCGCGTGCAGCGCGTCGCTGCTGCTGACGTCGTCGCCGGCCTCGGGGTGCGGCACCACCGTCAGGTCCGTCAGCCGCGCCAACTGCGCCACCAGGTCTTCCTCGCGCCCGGTGATGCTGGCGAAGTTGGCCGTTGCCCCGGCGCCCGGATGCGGCTCCGCCACCACGACCCCGTGCTGCAGCACGAAGCGGTCGAACATCGCGCGCACGGCGTTGCTGCGCTCGCTACTTTCCTTCTCGGTGGCGGACATCATCTCCTCGATCATCGCGCCCGACAGGCCTTCGCCGGCCAGCGGCGCCACGTCGCGGCTGTCGACCCGCACGTGCAGGGCCGTGACGTGCGCGTCCCATAGGCGGGCGGCCATCAGGGCGGTGGTCAGGGCTGCCTCACCGGCGGCGGTGCCGGTCAGCGGGAGCAGAATGCGGCGGATGGGCATGGCGTCTTATCCCTGCGTCAAGGCGTTCCGTCTCATTATAGCACCCCCAGCAGCATCTGCACGCGCCGTTCCGCGCAGCCGGCATCGGTGGCGTCCACGCTCGTCCAGCCCGCCGGGCAGCGCGCGACCGCCGCCACCCGGCGCAGCACCGCCACATCGGCATCGGACGCATCGCCCTGCCGCGCCGCGACCCGCCGCTCCAGCTCTGCCAGCGGCGCGTCCAGCCAGATGCCCAGGAACGGCACGCCCGCCGCCCGCGCGGCCTGCTCCACCGCGATCGGCGCCTCCGCCCCCAGGAACGTCGCGTCGGCGATGACCGCATGCGTGCCGGCCGCCGCCCGCACGCCGTCCATCAGCCCCCCCCTGGTCAGCCGATTCCCCTTTGCGCCATAGGCCGACGGTGGCAGCCGGTCCTCCGGCGCCACGCCGAACACCCGCTTGCGGATTTCGTCGCTGCGGAGGACCAGCGCGCCCGGGGCCGGGCCGAACGATGGCGCCAAGGCGCGGGCCAGCGTGCTTTTGCCGGCGCCCATCAGCCCGCCGATCGCCAGCACGGCCGGCCGCCCGGGCGCCAGATACGCCATGGCCGCAGCCAGCAGCCGGCCGGCATCCCGCCCCCTTGTTGCCTCGACATGCGCGCGGATCATCGCCCGCAGCGACAGGAACACCGCCAGCGCCCCCACCAGCCCGGCGTCCCCAGTCCGCGCCACGTAGCGCGACAACACGAGGTTGGCCGCCGGCCGCCCCACTCGAATGTCGAGGTCCATCAGCAGGAACGCCAGGTCGTAGCCCGGATCGATTGTGGCGAGGTCCTCGTCGAACTCCAGCGCGTCGAACGGCGCCGGCCGCCCCTGCCACAGCAGCAGGTTGCCCAGATGCAGGTCCCCGTGCGCCCGCCGCACCAGCCCGGCCCGTGCGCGCAGACACGGCGCCGCCCGGTCCAGCGCCGCCAGCGCGAGCGCCTCCCACGCCGCCACCACACCGCCGTCAAGCCCCGCGGCCAGCGCGGCCGCAGCATTGCCGGACGCCACGCCGCGCAACCGATCGGCCGGGTCTGCCACCGGGCCGCCCGTTTTCTGCGCCGCATGCATCGCCGCCACCTGGTCTGCGACCGCCAGCAGCAACGGCGGGTCCAGCCGCCCTTCCGACGCCATCACGTCCAGAAAGTCGCCCTCAGGCACAAGCGCCATGCGCAGCACCCAATCGAGGGCAGGGCCATCGCCGCCCAGCGCCAGGCCCGCCGGGCCACGCGTGACGGCCAGCACGTCCCGGTACAACCCCGGGACGAAGGGCGCGTTCAAGGCAAGCTCCCGCTCCAGGAAATGCCGCCGCGCCTCGATATCCGAAAAATCCAGAAAACCGAGCCGCACGGCTTTCTTCAGCTTCCAGACGGCATCGACGCCCCGGAACACCGCGGAAATATGCGTCTCCACCGGCGGCGACCCGGCAAGCCCCGCCAGGAACGCCGCCACTTCCCGTTGTTCGGCCGGAATCGTCACCGGCCCCTGCCCCGCGCTACGGATACAGCGCCGTCGCGGTCCAGCCATCGCCGGACCGCGTGTAGACGCGCCGGTCGTGCAGACGGAACGGCATGTCCTGCCAGAACTCGATCCGCTCCGGCGCGACGCGGAACCCTGTCCAGTGCGGCGGCCGCGGCACGGTGTCCGCGGGATAGCGCGCATCCGCCTCGGCCAGCCGACGCTCCAGCTCCGCCCGGTCCGGCAACGGCCGGGACTGGTCGGACGCCACCGCGCCCAGGCGCGAAATCCGCGCCCGGCTGTTGAAATAGGCGTCCGCCTCCGCTTCCGTCACCGGCCCCACCGCGCCATCGATTCGCACCTGGCGGCGCAGGCTCTTCCAATGGAACAGCAACGAGACATGCGGATTGCCCGCCAGTTCGCCGCCCTTCCGGCTTTGCTGGTTGGTGTAGAACACGAAGCCGCCGGGATCGTGACCCTTCAGCAGCACCATCCGCACGGCGGGGCGGCCGTCCGGCGTGCTGGTCGCCAGGGCCATGGCGTTCGAATCGTTGATCTCGCTGGCCCGCGCCTCGGCGAACCACAGGTTGAAGATGTCCAGCGGGTCGGCCAGGTCGGGGATCCCCGGCGGGGGCGTCGTGATGGTGTCGGGCATGTGCATTCATGTGCGCGCGCCGTCCGCCCGGTCAACCGGTCCAGGCGTCGATATCTGAAGCCGAACAGCTCCACTCCCGCGCCAGTCCCTTGCCGCACCGCGTCCGCCTGTGCCACCACCTGCTCATTGCACCTGCGCAGTCCGAGGTTCCATCCATGTCCCATCCCGCCCCACCGCCCGCCGGCGGCCCCATCATGCAGGGGCGGCGCGGCCTGATCATGGGTGTCGCCAACGACCGGTCGCTCGGCTGGGCCATCGCGTCGGCCTGTGCGGCGCAGGGCGCGCAGCTCGCCTTCACCTACCAGGGCGAGGCGCTGGGCAAGCGCGTCCGGCCGCTGGCCGAAAGCGTCGGCAGCAGCATCGTCGTCCCGTGCGATGTCGCCGACGACGCCAGCATCGACAGCGCCTTCGCCGCGGTGCGCGAGCAATGGGACACGTTCGACTTCCTGGTCCACGCGATCGGCTGGGCCGACAAGGCCTATCTGCGCGGCAAATACCTGGACACCCCGCGCGAGGCGTTCCGCGTCGCGCTTGACATCTCCTGCTTCTCGTTCACCGCCGTCGCGCAGCGCGCGGTGCCGATGATGAACCCCGGCGGCTCGTTGCTGACGCTGTCGTATCTGGGCGCCGAGCGCGTGATGCCGCACTACAACGTCATGGGCGTCGCCAAGGCCGCCCTGGAGAGCTCCGTGCGGTATCTGGCCGCCGATCTGGGCGCACAGGGCCTGCGGGTGAACGCGATTTCGGCCGGGCCGATGAAGACGCTGGCGGCGAACGGCATCGGGGATTTCCGCTATATTCTGCGCTGGAACGAGTACAACTCGCCCTTGAACCGCAACACGACGATGGACGACGTGGGCGGCGCCGGGCTGTATCTGCTCAGCCCGCTGTCGTCGGGCGTCACCGGCGAGATCCATCACGTCGACAGCGGCTACCACGTCGTCGGCATGAAGAACCCGCTGGCGCCGGACATCAACGTGACGTCAGGCGAAGGCGCGTGATCCCTGCCGGGGCGCCCCCTCCTGGGCCACCATGAGCCACAACACCTTCGGCCACCTGTTCCGCGTCACCACCTGGGGCGAGAGCCATGGGCCCGCCATCGGCTGCGTCGTCGACGGCTGCCCGCCGGGCCTGCCGCTGACCGAGGCCGACATCCAGCCCTGGCTCGACCGCCGCCGCCCCGGCCAGTCGAAGTTCACCACCCAGCGGCAGGAGCCGGACGAGGTCCGCATCCTGTCCGGCGTCATTGACGGCCGCACGACGGGCACGCCGATCGCGCTCGAGATCCAGAACGTCGATCAGCGCAGCCGCGATTACGGGGCCATCGCCGAGCAGTTCCGCCCCGGCCATGCCGACATCGCCTATGAGCTGAAATACGGCATCCGCGACCATCGCGGCGGCGGCCGCAGCTCGGCCCGCGAAACCGCCTCCCGCGTCGCCGCCGGCGCCGTGGCCCGCCAGGTGCTGGGGGCGGGCGTGCGCATCCGCGGCGCGCTGGTGCAGGTCGGCGGCCACGCGGTCGATCGCGCCCGCTGGGACTGGGCAGCGGTGCACGAGAACCCGTTCTTCTGCCCCGATCCGGAGGTTGCCGCCGCATGGGAAACCCTGCTCGCCGCGGTTCGCAAAGACGGCTCCAGCGTCGGCGCCGTCGTCGAGATCGTCGCCGAGAACGTGCCGCCAGGGCTTGGCGCACCCATATACGCAAAGCTGGACGCCGAGATCGCGGCCGCGCTGATGGGGATAAACGCGGTGAAGGGGGTTGAGATCGGCGACGGCTTTGCGGCGGCGGCGCTGCGCGGCGAGCAGAACGCCGACGAGATGCGGATGCACGACGGCGCCGTGCAGTTCCTCAGCAACCACGCCGGCGGCGTGCTGGGCGGCATCAGCACCGGCCAGCCGATCGTCGCGCGGTTCGCCGTCAAGCCCACAAGCTCCATCCTCGTGCCGCGGCAAGGGGTCGATCGGCACGGCGTCGAAGTGGACATCACCACCAAGGGCCGCCATGATCCATGCGTCGGCATCCGCGCCGTCCCTGTGGGAGAGGCCATGGTCGCCTGCGTGCTCGCCGACCACCTGTTGCGCCACCGGGCGCAGAACCCGGATGCGCCATCGACCGCGCGCCTGCCCCACAGCCTTGCGCTGAACAACAGCCGTGCGCTGAAGAATTGAGCATGCAGCCCCCGACACCGACAGTCGACCGCAAGGTCCTGGACGCCTTCGTCAGCGCCATGGGCAAACGCGCGTGGAAAGACCGCCTTGCCGCCCTGCAGAAGGCCGGCGCCGCGCCGACCTGGGCTGGCCGCCAGACCCTGCAGCGCAACTGCATCGAGCTGACCATCGAGCGCCTGCGCAGCCGCACGCTGACCCGGCCGCCCAGCGTCGCCGAACGCTGGATCGCCAGCTACGCCGCCACCGCCGTGAAGTCGCTGCACAGCCTGACCCCGGTGGGCCGCGAAGCGATGCTGGCGGCTTTCCGCGCCACGCTGGAGGGCGAGGCGTGCCTTGCCTCCCCGTTCCACCTGCTGCGCACCGCGGCGCTCCAGCTTTCCCGGGGCTTCGCCGTCCACTTTGCCGCCTACGAAGACGCTGCCCCTTTCGACCTGCTGATCGCCCGCGACGGCGTCGAGGCCGAGATCGCCTGCGACACCATCTCTGCCGAGGACGGCCGCGGCGTGCACCGCGGCGCATGGTTCAGCCTGGTGGACAGGGTGGACCCCGAGCTGCAGACCTGGTTGCGCTCTCATCCTGGCCGCTATCTTCTGAAGATGACGCTGCCGAAGGGCCTGCGCGCCGACGGCGACGCGAACCTGCTCGCCACCCTGCACACCCGCATCACCGCGATGCTGCAGCAGCGCACCCAGGCGGACGGCGACGAGGCGGCGGTGCTCCGGCTGGACCCGCTGATGCTGGCCGCCGCCCAGGCCGACGAGCTGGGCCTGATGCCGCGCCTGCGGCAGGAGTTCGGCCCCGAGGCGCACCTGTCGGTCACGGCGGCCGGCAACGGCGTGTTCGTGATGGCCGCACGTGCCGGGCAGGAGAACGAGGTCGCCACCGCGCTGCGCCGGCGCCTGGACGCCGTCGCCCCGGCCCGCCTGACCGGGACCCGCCCCGGCATCCTGGCGATGTTCATCGAGGACACCGACCGCGCCGAGTGGCGCCTGCTGCGCGAACGGCTGGAGCTGGAGGGCGAGGCGCGCCAGTTCATGACCCACCCCGAGGCCACCAGCGTCGTCGCCGTCACCTGCACGTCCCGCCTGGAGCTGTTCGGCATGCCCGCCCCCTACGCCGAGCCCGGCGGCGAGCTGCGCTTCCGCAACCCCCGCCACCCCGCCGCCAAAACCGAAGCCCTGGCCCCGGCGGTGCTGTCCTCGGTATGAAGCCCCCGTCTCCCTCCCCCATCGGAGGCACGGCTGTCCTGGGAAGGTTACTCGTCCAAGAAATCGTCATCACCGGACTTGATCCGGTGATCCACGCGGTCAAGCCCGCCACGATCTTGGACATTGGGCTCTATAGTGTCAGCATTGAGTGTGACATAAGCCCCGTAAATAGCCGGGCAATCCCCGGGCCTCGATTCAAACACGTCTTCCCCGGGCCTTTCTTGACCCGGCGATCTCCTCGTCACCAGAACACCGAGCCTCACGTCCCCGAGATTCCCGGGTCAAGAAGGCCCGAAGATGCCGTCCTAGCGGCATTTCTCCCAAGACACACCCGCCCGTCCCCCCGACAGCCGTGCGTCGGGAAACCACCAGGTTGAGGACCAGCCGCGTGCTCACTGCCATCGCAGCGACCCTGGTGCTGCTCCTCATCGGCCTCGGCGCCTGGCTCTACACCCCGGACAAGCCCCGCGCCGCGCTGGAGGCCGAGTACGCCCCGCCCCCGTCGGCCTTCATCGAGGCCGCTGGACTGCGCCTCCATCTCCGCGACACCGGCCCCAGGGACGCGCCCCCGATCATCATGCTGCACGGCTTCGCATCCAGCCTGCATACCTGGGAAGCCTGGTCGAACCTGCTGTCCCCAGCCTACCGCGTGGTCCGCTTCGACCTGCCGGGCTTCGGCCTCACCGGCGCCGACCCCACGGGCGACTATTCCGACCAGCGCGCCATCGACGTCATCCTCGCCCTGATGGACCGCCTCGGCCTCGCCAAGGCGACGATCATCGGCAACTCGATGGGCGGCCGCATCGCCTGGCGCTTCGCCGCCGCGCATCCGGGGCGCATGGACAAGCTGGTCCTGATCTCCCCCGACGGCTTCGCCAGCCCCGGCGTCGCCTACAACCGCAAGCCGGTCGTCCCGGCCCTGATGAAGGTGCTGCCCTACACCCTGCCCGCCTTCCTGCTGCGCCAGAGCCTGGCGCCCTCCTACGCCGACCCGTCCCATCTGAACGATCCCGTGGTCGCGCGGTATCGCGCCATGATGCTGGCGCCCGGCGTCCGCAGCGCGATCCTGGACCGCATGGCTCAGATGACCCTGCCCGACCCGGTGCCGATCCTGCAGGGCCTGCGCACGCCGACGCTGCTGCTGTGGGGCGAGCGGGATGCAATGATCCCCGTCAGCAATGCCGCGGACTATCTGGCGGCGCTGCCAGACGCCCGGCTGATCCGCCTGCCCGGCCTGGGCCACGTGCCGTTCGAGGAAGCGCCGGAAACCTCGATCATCCCGCTCAGGAAATTTCTCGCACCCCCGTAGGGTGGGATGCCCTCGCATCCCACCACCCGGCGCCAAGCCGGTCGCCTTGCCCGGCGGCGGCGCCTCATACCAAGTCTCGACGAGCCGCCCTTGCAACGTGGCGATCCACGGTCCGAGTCCGGCGCATGCGGCCCCTGGATCGCTTTGCCAAAGCGGCTCGCGATGACGGCGTGGGAAAGAGTCAACCCGCCAGAGCCGTGGTGTCATACCAGCGCTGAGCAAGCATGACCCGTTGCCACCATCGTCACTGCGAGGAGCGCTTGCGACGAAGCAGTCCAGGGCCACGAGACGAAGCGTGCCGCCCTGATCGCCACGCCGCAAGGGCGGCCGCTATAACGGGTCATCGTCAGAGAGCCGTGGCCTCAGATCCATCCCCGCTTCCTGAACCAGATCAACGGCAATATCGCGCTGGCGACGATCACGGACAGCCCATAGAGATAGCCGTGCTCCCACTGCAGCTCCGGCATTCCTTTGAAGTTCATGCCGTATATGCTCGCCACCAGCGTCGGCGGCACCCCCACGACCGAGACGACCGTCAGCACCTTGATGCTGTTGTTCTGCTCCATGCTGATGAAGCCCAGCGTCGCGTCCAGCACGAACTGCACCTTGTTCGAAAGCTGCGTGTCGTACTCCGCCAGCGACGTGATGTCGCGGAGCAGCGTCACGAGGCGCGGGCGCTCCTCTGCGGGGATCCACGGTGCGGCGGTTTCGGTCGTGTACTGCACGATCCGCTGGACCCCCAGCAGGCTGTCCCGCAGGTTCGACAGCCGGTCCCCCGCCCGCCCGATGGTGCGCAGCGTCGCCCGAAGCTGCATGTCGGTCGTCGAGGCCCGCGCGCCCTTCACCTCTGGCCGGAACACCCGGCGTGAGATCGCGTCCAACTCGGCGCCGATATGCTCCAGCACGTCGGCCAGCCGGTCGACGATCGCCTCCAGCAGGCCGAGGAACGTGGCGACGCTGCCGGGCCGGGCGCCCTGGGCCGCCAGGCGTTCGGCGAAGGGCGCGAACACCGACAGGTCGGCATAGCGCACGGTCATCAGCACCGTGCCGGACAGCACGAAACCCAGCGGCGTGCTCCGCGACACCCCGTCGGCATCCAGCACATGGGCGGGAGAGCTGAGGTAAAGCGCGCCACGCTCGGTCGAGAGCCGGCTGCTGGTCTCGATCTCCACGAGGTCAGCGCGGGCCGGGACGCGCAGGCCCGTCGCCTTCTCCGCCATCGAGCGTTCGCCGTCGGTCGGATCCACGAGGTCGATCCACACGGCGCCTGCCAGCTCCGGCGGCATATGCGCGCCCTCCGGCACCTCGCACCGCTTCGACACGCCAGTGTTCGCATACAGCATCGGCAGCCCCGCACCCCGTTCCGCCGCGACGTTAGGGCGTCTTATCCGAGGCCGCGAGACGTGACCGCCCTGGCCGCGTGCGCTAGAAGGACTACTCAAGGCCGAATCGAGCATCCCGCCCGGCCGCAGGAGATAGCGACGTGAACGAGATCAGCCTGTCCCCCCGCCCCGGCGACCGGCCCAACACCCTGCGCTCCGGCCCCGATGCGCAGGGCAGGTTCGGCGGTTTTGGCGGGCGCTTCGTGGCCGAGACGCTGATGCCGCTGATCCTGTCCGTCGAGCAGGCCTACGAGGACGCCAAGCGCGACCCCGCGTTCCAGGCGGAGCTGGACCGCTATCTGACCCATTACGTCGGCCGCCCCAGCCCGATGTGGTTCGCCCAGCGCATGACGGACCGGCTGGGCGGCGCCCGCGTCTACTTCAAGCGCGACGAGCTGAACCACACCGGCAGCCACAAGATCAACAACTGCATGGGCCAGATCCTGCTGGCCCGGCGCATGGGCAAGACCCGCATCATCGCCGAGACCGGCGCCGGCCAGCACGGCGTCGCCACCGCCACCGTGTGCGCGCTGTTCGGCCTGCCCTGCACCGTCTACATGGGCAAGCTGGACACCGAGCGCCAGGCGCCGAACGTGTTCCGCATGAAGCTGCTGGGGGCCGAGATCGTGCCCGTCACGTCCGGCGCCGGCACGCTGAAGGACGCGATGAACGAGGCGATGCGCGACTGGGTCGCCCATGTCGAGGACACCTATTACCTGATCGGCACCGTGGCCGGGCCGCACCCCTATCCGGCAATGGTGCGGGATTTCCAGAGCGTGATCGGAACCGAGGCGCGGGCGCAGATCCAGGAGGCCGAGGGCCGCCTGCCCGACGCGATCGTCGCCGCGATCGGCGGCGGCAGCAACGCGATGGGCCTGTTCCACCCCTTCCTCGATGACGCCCAGGTCCGCCTGATCGGCGTCGAGGCGGCGGGCCACGGCCTCGATACCCAGCAGCATGCCGCCAGCCTCAGCCGCGGCCGGCCCGGCGTGCTGCACGGCAACCGGACCTACCTGCTGCAGGACGACGACGGCCAGATCCAGGAGGCGCACAGCATCAGCGCGGGCCTGGATTACCCCGGCATCGGCCCCGAACACTCATGGCTGCACGAGATCGGCCGCGTCGAATACGTGGCCGCGACAGACCAGGAGGCGCTGGACGGCTTCCAGCTCTGCACCCAGACCGAGGGCATCATCCCCGCCCTGGAGCCCGCGCACGCGATCGCCCACGTGACGAAGCTGGCGCCTGCATTGGGCAAGGACGGCCTGATCCTGATGAATTTGTGCGGCCGCGGCGACAAGGACATCTTCACTGTCGCCGAACACCTGGGCGTGAAGCTTTGAGCCGCATCGCCGCGCGTTTCGCCGCCCTGAAGACAGCAGGTCGCGGCGCGCTGATCTCGTTCATCGAGGCCTACGACCCCGACGAAGCCACCAGCATGGCCATCCTGCGCGGCATGCCGGGCGCCGGCGCGGACCTGATCGAGATCGGCATGCCCTTCACCGACCCGATGGCCGACGGCCCCACCGTCCAGGCCGCCGGGCTGCGCGGCTTGAAGGCCGGCGCCACGCTGGTCCGCACGCTCGCCATGGTCGCCGACTTCCGCACGGACGACCATGACACGCCGGTCATCCTGATGGGCTACCTGAACCCGATCGCGTCGTACGGACCTGACCGCTTCTGCAAGGACGCCGCCGCCGCCGGGGTCGACGGGCTGATCATCGTCGACCTGCCCACCGAGGAAGCCGCGATGGTCGCCCCCCACGCCGCAGCCCACGGCCTCGACATCATCCGCCTGGTCGCCCCCACCACCGACGACGCGCGGCTGCCGATCGTGCTGCACGGCAGCTCGGGCTTCGTGTACTACGTCAGCATCACCGGGATCACCGGCACCCGCAGCGCCACCGCCGACAGCTTCGCCGCCGCCCTGCCGCGCATCCGCCGCGTGACCGACCTGCCGGTCGCGATCGGCTTCGGCATCCGCACCCCCGACCAGGCCGCCGAGGCCGTGCGCGTCGCCGATGCAGCCGTCGTCGGCTCCGCCCTGATCGAGACGCTGGCACAGAGCCTGGACGCCCACGGCCACGCCGCCCCCGACACCGCCGAGCGCGTGCTGGCCCAGGTCAGGGCGCTGGCCAAAGGGGTGCGGGGCGCCCGGGCGGCGGCATGAAGGACAAGATCGAGAAGACGAGCCTGACCTATCTCGTCCGCCTCGACGAACGGCTTGACCGCATTGAGGAGCATGTGCGCGACCTCCGCACCCGCCAGACCCTCAGCGAGGAAAGCCTGGGCCAGATCAGCCGCGCCTACGCCGGCATTCAGACCCGGCTCGACAAGCTGGACGACCGGCTGGAGCGCATCGAGAACCGGGTCGAGCGGCTGGCGGGGCGGGAATGAGCTGGCTTGCGGAATACGTCCGCCCGAAGATCCGCACGCTGCTGGGCCGGCGCGAGGTCCCGGACAACCTCTGGATCCAGTGCCCGGCCTGCGAGCAGCTCATCTTCACCAAGGACCTCGAACGCAACCTGAAGGTCTGTTCCAACTGCGGCCACCACATGCGCCCGACCGCCATCGAGCGCCTGGGCTACACCTTCGACCCGCCCGACGCGCAGGGCGTCGGCGGCTACACCAGGATCGAGCTGCCGAAGGCGCCCGTCGATCCGCTGAAGTTCCGCGACGGCAAGCGCTACACCGACCGGCTCAAGGAGGCGCGCGACAAGACCGGGCTGGATGACGCCTGCCTGGTCGCGCACGGCACGATCGGCGGCCACAAGGCCGTCGTCGCCGCGATGGCCTTCGAGTTCATGGGCGGCAGCATGGGCGCCGCCGTGGGCGAGGCCATCGTCGCCGCCGCCCGCCTGGCCGTGCTGCAGGACGCGCCGTTGATCGTCTTCACCGCCAGCGGCGGCGCCCGCATGCAGGAGGGCGCGATCAGCCTGATGCAGATGCCCCGCACCACGATCGCCACCCGCCTGGTCAAGGACGCCGGCCTGCCCTTCATCACCGTGCTCACCGACCCCACCACCGGCGGCGTCACCGCCAGCTTCGCCATGCTGGGCGACATCCAGCTCGCCGAGCCCGGCGCGCTGATCGGCTTCGCCGGCGCCCGCGTCATCGAGCAGACCGTGCGCGAGACGCTCCCCGACGGCTTCCAGCGCGCCGAATACCTGCACGCGCACGGCATCATCGACAGCGTGGTGAAACGCGGCGAACTCAGCGAGACGCTGGCCCGCGTCATCGGCCTGCTGCGCAACACACCGCCCGCCGAACAGGCCGCATGAGCCACGAGGCCGGCCGCGCTCCGGTGATCCCGGACCGCATCGAGCCGATCATCGCGCGGCTGCATGACCTGCACCCGCGGCTGATCGACCTCAGCCTGGACCGCCTGCAACGCCTGCTGGACACGCTCGGCAACCCCGAGCGCCGGCTGCCGCCCGTGATCCACGTCGCCGGCACGAACGGCAAGGGCAGCACCTGCGCCATGCTGCGCGCCATGGCCGAGGCCGCCGGCTGGCGCACGCACGTCTACACCTCGCCGCACCTGGTGCGCTTCAACGAACGTTTCCGAGTTGCCGGCAGCCTCGTGCCGGACCAGGACCTGGCGGACGCGCTGGAAACGATCGAGCGGGTCAACGCCGGCGCCGCCATCACGGTGTTCGAGGTCATCACCGCCGTGGCGTTCCAGTTGTTCGCCGCGGCGCCCGCCGAACTGTGCGTGCTGGAGGTCGGGCTGGGCGGCCGCGGCGACGCGACCAATGTCATCGCCCGGCCGGCCGCCTGCGCCATCACCTCCATCTCGCTGGACCATCGGGACCTGCTGGGCGACACGCTGACCGCGATCGCCGCGGAAAAGGCGGGGATCATGAAGCCCGGCGTTCCGGTCGTCACCGGCACGCAGCCGCCGGCGGTGCTGGCCGTGCTGCGCGAACTGGCCGCCCGGGTGGGCGCGCCGTTCCTGGCGCGGGGCGAGGCGTGGGACATCGTGCCGCACGGCAACGGCCTGCGCTTCACCGACGCCGCGGGCGCGATCGACGTGCCGCCGCCGTCGCTGCGCGGGCCGCACCAGATCGACAATGCCGGGATCGCGCTGGCCGCGCTGCGC
>JAYUCA010000325.1:0-18008 GCA_043740535.1 Rhodospirillales bacterium
CGTCAGCCAGCGGCATGACGGTCCAGGCGACATACCACGCGACGGATGCGGCGGCGTGCACGACGGACCGGAACGCCACCAGGCGCCAGCGGACCGGCAACAGGCGCCGCCAGTCGCCCTCGGCGACGACCAGGGCGCCGATCGTAAGGCTGCCGGCGACGCCGCGGCCCATCATCACGGCGGCCACGCCGGCGGGCAGCAGCGCCCATTTTCCGGCGACGTCGCCCAGGGTCATGACGGCGTAGCCGACGATGACGATCAGGATGGCGCGGACCGTGTCCCCCGCGTCGTCCCGCAGGGCGCGCGGCAGGACGGCCAGGCTAGGCACGGGTCGCGCCCCGGCGATCCACGCGGTTCAGCGGCCCCAGGATTGGGACGTCGAGTGCAAGCGTTCCAGCGTTGCTTGGGGGCGGGGCCGCGCGGGTCCCCGGGTCAAGCCCGGCCATGGCGTGGTTTATCGGTATCGCCCGTGAAGATCGCCCGTCACGCAACGGTCGCATCCGCTTCCATGCACACCGCGCCCGACGGGTCCAGCGTGCGCAGCTTCCAGGCGTCGCCGTCCTGCCAGGCCTCGACCGCCATGGGCGCGCCATGGAAGGCGGGGCGGCGGCCGCGGAATGTGAAGCGGGAGACGGCGTGGCCTGAAAGAAGGCCGGCCAGCCACGTGGCCTGCAGCGGGCCGTGGACGATCAGGCCCGGATAGCCCTCCACGTCGCGCACGTAGTCCTGATCGTAGTGGATCCGATGCCCGTTGCCGGTCAGCGCCGAGTAGCGGAACAGCAGGACGGGGTCGGGCGTGACCTCGGTCCGCAGCGCGCCCGGCGGGGCCGGGGCGGCGGCGGGGGCAGGCTTCACGGCAGCGCCCTCCGCGCCGCGGTAGACGACGTCCTGGGATTCCTCGATGGCCAGGCCGTGCGGGCCTTCGATCATGTGGCGGAGGGTGACGAACACCAGCCGGCCGCTGCCGCCGGTCTTTTCCACGACGTTCTCGATGGTGCTGGTGCGGCGGACGCGATCGCCGGCGTGAAGCGGGGCGTGCACGGTGACGCGGCCGCCGGCCCACATGCGGCGCGGCAGGTCATGCACTGCCGGCAGGAAGCCGCCGCGGCGGGGGTGGCCGTCCGGGCCCAGGCCCGGCGGGTTCACCCAGTCCTGGAACAGCATCCAGTGCCACAGCGGCGGCATCTCGGCAGGCTCCGGCACGCCCAGCGTCGCAGCCAGGCCTTGCAGAAGCCGGGGCGACACCTCGTCCTCGTGGGTCTGGGTCCGGCCGATGCTGTCTGCGTGGTTCATGGCGTCACCTCATACCCCGCCCGCGGCGCGGTCAACCTGCGGGCGCCGCGGGTGCGGGTTGCACGGGCTTCGGGGCGGCCGGGCGGGGCGCGCGGCCGGTGGGCCCGGTCAGCAGGCGGAGATCGACCGCGTCGCCCATCGCGAGGTACCCGGCGCGGTTCGGATGCAGGCCGTCGCCGGGGCCGCCGATGGTGCTGCCCGGGACGAACTCGGGCCGCATCGCGCCGCTGGCCGGATCGGCGGTGGCGCGGTCGAAGTCGACGATGCCGTCGAACAGGCTTTTGCTGTCGCGGACGAGCGTGTTGTAGGCGCGGCGCTTCTGCTCGACATCGGGCGGCAGGTGGGCAGGGCTGGTGGTGCCGACGATGCTGGTCAGCGTCGCGCCGATGACCTTCACGCCGGGGATCTTGGCGCGCAGGCGGGCGACGCCCTCTTTCTGGCCGGCCATCACCTGCTCGGCGGTGGCGTTGCCGTTGGTGCTGATGTCGTTGACGCCCTCCAGCCAGATGACGTGCGTGACGCCCGACAGTGACAGCACGTCGCGCTCCAGCCGGGTCAGCGCGGCGGGGCCCCCGGCGAAGGGCTTGGCGGGGCTGTATTCGGCGGGGCCGACCACCTGGTTGCTGCCGATGCCGGCGTTCACCACGCTGTAGTGCATGCCGGCCGTGCGCAGCCGCCGGGCCAGCACGTCGGGCCAGCGGTCGTCGCCGTTCAGGGTGGAGCTGGTGCCGTCGGTGATGCTGTCGCCGAAGCAGACGACCACGCGGGTGTCGGCCGGCGCCTGCACGTCCAGCGCGTCGAGGAAGAACCAGCTCGTCGTGCTGTTCGGGTAGGCGCTCTCGTCCTCCAGCTCGCCCAGGGCGCCCGCGCCAGGGGCGGTGATGTAGCTGGTCTGCATCGCCTTCGCGTGCCAGGTCGGCGGCCCGGTCTCGCCAGCCACGTGGAAGCTGACGGCGAGCTTGCGGCCCAGCAGTTCCGGGGCCGTGGTGTTGGAGATGTAGGGCAGTGTCACCGCATCGGACCAGGCCTGGCCGCCGGGGGGCACGGTGACCGTCTTCTTCGCGGCGAAGGTCACAGGCCGGTTGGAACCGGGCATGACCGCGGCGCCGCTGGTCTGCAGGCCGATGAACGCGCCGTCGAAGGTGATGGCCTTCGTGCCGAAGGCGTTGCTGAAGCGCAGGCGAACCTGGCGGCCCCACAGCTCCGGCTTGACGATCAGGCGGAAGGTCTGGTCCTTGGCGCCCGTCTCCTGCGACGGCAACGCGAAGCGGAGGTCCGGCTGGGCCGCCGGGCTGCCAACGGGGTAGGGGCCCTGGACGGAGGCCGCCCAGCTTGTGACCCACTTCTGGGCGAAGGCCGGGCTGGCGGCCATCAGCACGAAGAAGAACAGGACGGCGATGCGCATGTCATGATTCCGATCGGGCGGCGGTCAGGCGAACTGACTCTCGTTGGGCTGGGCCGGGCCGGGGTAACGGGGGGCTGGATGGATGGGCGGCAGTGCGGCGACGCCGGTGATCTCGACGCGCCAGGCGGGGTTCGCAAGCTTGGCCTGCACGGTCATGCGGCCGGGCTTGTTTGCGGTGTCGAGCCAGGCGTCGTAGGCGCGGTTCATGCCGGGAAAGTCCGCCATGTCGGCGATGAAGATCTGCACGTTCAGCATATGGGCCTTGCTCGTGCCGGCCTGGGCCAGCAGCGCGTCGATCTGGCGCAGGATGTCCGCAGTCTGGCCCTCGATGTCGAGCCCGGCGTCGTCGGCGACCTGGCCCGCCAGGTAGACGACGCCCGCGTGCACGACGGCGCCGGACAGGCGGGCTTCTTCAACAAGGCGTCGGATCATGGGGCGATGTCCATCAGAAGGTCGGCGGTTGCACGCGGCGCGGTGACCATGGCGTCGTGCCCGGCAGCGAGGTCCCGCCAGGCCCAGCCGGGCTGGGCGCGCGCCATGGCACGCGCCCAGGCGAGCGATTCATACACCGGGTCGGTGCAGGCGATATAGGTGCAGGGCAGGCCGTTGCCCGGCGAATGGGCGAGGGTCAGCGCGGTGGCCATCGTGCCAAAGGGGTGCGGGGTCAGGCGGCGGCGGACCCAGTCGGCGTCGGGCCCCTCGGGAACGCCGAAAACGGCAGGGTCGGGCGGGGCGATCGACAGGCCGCCGGTCTCGGCGCCCAGGCGGCGGCGGGCGGCGGCGATCTCGGGCTCGGCAAGGTCGAGCGGGGAGCGTCCGCTGACCGGGATGGCGCTGTCCAGGTAGATCAGGTGCCGGATGCGGTGCGGCACGCGCTCGGCGGCGCCGGTGATGGCCGCCCCGCCGAAGCTGTGCCCGACCAGAACCGCGTCGGTCAGCTCCTCGGTGTCCAGCACGGCGACGAGGTCGTCGACGAAGGTGGTCAGCGTGATCCCGGCGTGCAGCAGGTGGGCGCGGTCGCCCAGGCCGGTCTGCGTGGGGGTGAACACCTCGTGCCCGGCGGCGCGCAGCAGCGGGGCGACGCGGGACCAGCACCACGCGCCGTGGAACGCGCCGTGCAGAAGGACGAAATTGGTCATTCGGGGTAGAAGTCCTCGTCGAGGATTTGGCCCATCGTCCATGGGTTTGATGTCGAGAGCATGGGCCGGAGCGAGAAGCGCGAGCTGATCGCGTTCAGCCGTCCGGCGCGCGGCAGCGCCGCCTGCTCGTTCGCCCAGCCACAGAAGTCGGTGTCGTATCCGGACATGCGGCGACCTTAGCCCGACAGATGCGGCCTGCGAAGCCAGCGTCGCACCAGGCTCTCGTGAGGGCCGGCGACCAGGCTCGCCAGCCACAGCGCGCCCGCCGACAGCACGATGGCGGGGCCGGCCGGCAGGTCCAGGTGGTAGGCGGCCAACAGCCCCGCGACCGAGCTGACCACCGCGATCAGCATCGAGGCGCGGACCTGCCCGGCGATGCCGGCGGACCAGTGCCGGGCCGCGACGGCGGGCAGCATCATCAGGCCGACGGACATCAGCGTGCCCAGCGCGGCGAACCCGCCGACGACGCACAGCACCACCAACGCCAGAAATGCCAGGTGCCAGCGCGCGCCGTGCGGCAGGCTGTCCGGGTCGAAGCTGTCCAGGATCAGCGGGCGCCAGATCAGGGCCAGGCCCGGCAGCGCCACGGTCGCCACGCCGGCCATCAGGAACAGCGCCGCGTCGTCGACGGCCAGCACGCCGCCGAACAGCAGGTGCTGCAGGTCGATCCCGCGGCTGTGCGACACGATGGCCACGCCCAGCGCCAGCGCCACCAGGTAGACGGCGGCCAGCTGGCTGTCTTCGCGGCCGCCGGTGGCCCGCGCCAGCGCGCCGGCCAGCAGCGCCACCCCCAGCCCCGCAAGGAAGCCGCCCAGCCCCATCGCCCATAATGACAGGCCGCCGGCGATGGCGCCCAGCGCGACGCCGGGCAGGATGCCGTGCTGCAGCACGTCGCTCATCAGGCTCATGCGGCGCAGCACCAGGATGACGCCCAGGGGTGGCGCGGCCAAGGACAGCGCGAGGCAGCCGGCCAGCGCGCGGCGCATGAAGCCCAGCGCGAACGGCTCGGTGAAGAACGCCGTCACGCCGCCGCCTGGCAGGGTGCGGCGGCGTCGTTCCAGGCTTCGGCGACCAGGCGCGCCTGCATGAGCGCCTCGGGGCGCAGCACGTCGGACGTGGGGCCCCAGGCCAGCGCGTGCCGGGCCAGCAAAAGGGTCTGCGGGATGCGGGCGCGGACAAGGTCGAGGTCGTGCAGCACGACGATGACGGTGCGGCCGGCGCGATGCCAGGCGTCGATCACGGCCAGCAGATCGGCCTCGGTGCGGGCATCGACGGCGTTGAACGGCTCGTCCAGCAGCAGCACCGGGGCGTCCTGCACCATCAGGCGGGCGAACAGCACGCGCTGGAACTGCCCGGCGGACAGCGCGCCGACGGGGCGGCGCTCGAACCCCGACAGGCCGACGGCCGCCAGCGCGTCGCGCGCGCGGTCAGGGTCGATCGCCCGGAACGGTCCGGCGGCGCGGGCCTGGCCCAACGACACGACCTCGATGCAGCACAGCGGGAAGGACCGGTCGAGTGCGGCGCCCTGCGGCAGCAGGGCCACCCGGTCCGGCCCGGCGCCGGCGATGCGGCCGCCGTCCAGCCGGTGCAGCCCGGCAATGGCGCGCAGCAGCGTCGTCTTGCCGGCGCCGTTGGGCCCGACGATGGCCGTCAGGCTGCCGGGGGCGAAGATGCCGGAGACGTGATGCACGGCCGGATGCCGCCCATGGGTGACCGTCACGTCGTCCAGGCGCAGGCCGCCCCCGGTCACGATAGGGCCCACACCACGCCAAGCCAGACCAGCGCGCACAGCCCGGCGGCGATGGCCAGGCGCGGCGCGGCGCCGGCGATGGGGGAAAGGGTGTCGGTCATTTCCGATATACTATATCATCACACCAAGCCGGCCGGCCACTCTCGACCCGCAGGGCAGAAGTGCTAACCATGCGCCATGCCGATCGACCCAGACGCCGTCCTCCGCCGCGACCTTGCGCGGCATCGCGCCTTCGCGACGGGGCTGCTGATCCTGATGGGGGTGCTGATCGTGGTCGGCTACCTCGTCCCGGCGGGCGGCTGGGCCGACCTGCTGCAGGCAAGCGCCAAGGCCGGCTTCGTGGGCGGGATCGCCGACTGGTTCGCCATCACGGCGCTGTTCCGGCATCCGCTGGGCATCCCGATCCCGCACACCGCCATCATCCCGCGGCAGAAGGAACGCCTGGGGCTGGCGCTGGGACGCTTCGTCGCCGGGCACGTGATCACCCCGCGGGAGGTAAGCCGCGTGCTGGGCCAGCTCGACGTGTCGACGATCCTGGCGCGGTTCCTGACGGACAGGCAGGCGGCGCGGCCCGCGGCGCAGGCGCTGGCGGAGATGCTGCCGCGCATCCTGGCGACGGTGGAGGACGGGCGCGCCCGGCGCACCATGGCCCGGCTGGCGCCGCGGCTGCTGGGCGGCCCCGGCGCCGGCGCGGTCCTGGCGCGCGCGCTGCGGACGCTGGTCGATGGCGGGCGCCACCAGGAGGTCCTGCAGTTCATCCTGGCCGAGATGCGAACCCTGATCGACGGCAAGCACGACCAGCTGCACCAGTTCATCCAGGACAAGGTCCGCGCCCAGGGCGGCAAGCTGGTCGGCTGGGTGCTGGGCGCGCAGGTCGCGGACCGCGTGCTGGGCGTGCTGCGGGCCGAGCTGGCGCAGGTGGATGCCGAGGGGCACAGCGTGCGCGCAGCGTTCGACGAATGGGTCCGGCGGGAGCTGGACCGGATGGAAACCGACCCGGCGCGGGCGGCCGAGATCGGGCGCGCGATCCGCCGGGTGGTGGCGCATGAAACGGTGCAGGCCTGGTTGTGGGACGTATGGGCCCGCATGCGACTGGCGCTGGAGGCCGATGCGGCCCGGCCGAACGGCCGCACGCTGGCGGCGATCGAAGGCGCGCTGGCGAACCTCGGCGACTTCCTGCGGGAAGACGAGGGCGCGCGGGCGCGGCTGCAGCGCGGGGCGGAAGGCGTGGTCGCAACGCTGCTGCCCAGCGCGCAGCTTCAGCTGTCGACGTTCATCGCCAACGTGGTGGCAAGCTGGGATGCAGAGACGATCACGGACAAGCTGGAGCTGCGCGTGGGCAAGGACCTGCAGTTCGTGCGGGTGAACGGCACCCTGGTCGGGTTCCTGGTGGGCGGCGGGCTTTTCCTGCTGCTGCGCGCGGTGTTCGGGCACGTCGCGGCGTAGGGGGTTACCAGACGAACGCGCTTTTGACCTTCTCCAGCTTGGCCTCGGCCAGCACGCTCTGCCACTCCTGCACGGTCATGTAGCGGGGGGCCAGGAAGCGGTAGGTGTCCTCGATCATGCGCCACACGCCCTCTCCGGCCATGGTGGCTGGCACGGCCTCCCAGGGCTGCAGCAGGGGCTCCCATTCGAGAAGCTGCGCATACAGACGGTCCCTGGCGGGGCGCAGGAAGTTGCGCTGGCTGTCGAGGTTGCGGAGCGCCGCCATGATCTCGCCGGTCTGGGCGTCGAGTTCGTCGAACCGCGAGGCGATCTGGACCGCGGCAACGGTGGCGAGGCGGATGACCTGATACAGGGTTTCCCGCCGGGCCGGTGACAGCAGCAGCGCGTCCTGCCCGTATCGGGTGAGGCGCTTCAGGACGGCCTGGACGCAGTTGTGCAGCCGCTCCCGCAGCGCCTCCACGAAGGCGAGCTCGGTGGCGAGTTCCTCCAGCAGGGCAGCGACGGCGGAGCTGCCGCCATCCAGCTTCAGCTCCAGCGCGGCGCGGCGCAGCGCGTCCTGCACGCGGGGGCGGATGGCGGGGTCGTCGACCGAGACGACCAGCATCTGGCTGGTCAGCCGGTCGCCATCCCCGGCGCCGCCGATCCAGTTGACAAGCTGCAGCTGAAGCCGGGCGGAGGCGGTCTTGAGATGGTGGGGCGACGGCTGCCAGCTCGCTTCGCCGGTCACGATTTCGAGCGGCAGATCGTCGCCGAGCCGAATTTCGGCCACGAAGCGCAACGCCTGTTCGATCAGCTTCAGCATGCGGCCGTCGGCCGCGGCGGGCAGGATGTCGAACAGCTTGGCCACGGCCGGCAGGGGCAGCATGACGTCCTTGTCGTCCAGCTTCAGCGCCAGGGCGGCCACGCGGTCGCTTTTGGTCAGCCGGAACACCGGATCGCGCAGCGCCGCGAATCCGGGATGCTCGAACTGGCAGCGCGTGGGGGTCGGTTCCATGACCACGGAGGCTATGCCGGGCCGCTTAAGGGGGGCCTAACAACCAGGGCGCCGGGACCATGCCTCCGCGCTCGCGATGACGGATCATGACCGGGACTGGGCTCCCACGCGCGGCGGCAACTGCACGCGGCAACGCCTTCGTAACCATTCAAGCCGAAGCTTGGACCCGGAGGACCTTGCATGGCCGGCGAAGACGACATCGACGAGGACGACGCCGCCTGGGGGCTGGAAGCCGCGGCGGCGCAGCCGGCCCGCGTGCTCAGCCAGGCAGAGATCGACAGCCTCCTGGGCGACGCCGGCGGCCCGGCCGAGCGCGGCGAACAGACCGGCATCCAGCGCATCGTCGAGTCGGGGCTGGTGTCATACGAACGCCTGCCGATGCTGGAGATCGTGTTCGACCGGCTGGTACGAAGCCTCACCAGCGCGCTGCGAAACTTCACCAGCGACAACGTGGAGGTGGAGATCGACAACATCCAGTCGCTGCGGTTCGGCAACTACCTCAACAGCCTGCCGCTGCCGGCGATGCTGGCGGTGTTCAAGGCGGAGCAGTGGGACAATTACGGGCTCATCGTGATCGACAGCGCGCTCATCTACAGCATCGTCGACGTGCTGCTGGGCGGCCGCCAGGGCTCGGCGATCATGCGGATCGAAGGCCGCCCGTACACCACGATCGAGCGGACGCTGATCGAAAAGCTGATCCAGGTGGTGCTCGCAGAGCTGACGGCCAGCTTCGAGCCGCTGACCCCGGTGACGTTCACCTTCGAACGGCTGGAGGTCAACCCGCGCTTCGCCACGATCTCCCGCCTGTCCAACGCCGCCGTGCTCACCCGGCTGCGCATCGACATGGAGGACCGCGGCGGCCGGCTGGAGCTGCTGCTGCCCTATGCGACGCTGGAACCCGTGCGGGAGCTGCTGCTGCAGCAGTTCATGGGCGAGCGGTTCGGGCGGGACCGCATCTGGGAAACGCACCTGGCCGAGGAGCTGTGGGAAACCGAGGTGACGCTGGAGGCGGTGCTGGATGAACAGGTGATGCCGCTGTCGGCAGTCATGAATCTCGAGGTCGGCAGCCGGATCGTGCTGCTGAACGAGGCCGGGTCCGTGGTGCAGCTCCGGTGCGGGACGATCCCGCTGTTCGAGGCGCGGGTCGGCCGCAAGCAAAGCCTGGTGGCCGTGCGGATCGAGCGTGAGCTGGAGCGGGCGGCGACAGAGGCCCGCTAACGCTTTCTTCAGGCCCGCGCGGCTAGGTTTCGCGGCCCCTTCCGTGTCTCAAACAAAGGAGTGCCTGCATGGACGACCTGCTGTCCGAGTTCCTGACGGAGGCCAATGAAAGCCTGGCTGGCCTGGACGAGGCGCTGCTGACGCTGGAACGCGCGCCGGACGACAAGGCGACGGTGGGGCTGATCTTCCGGCTGGTGCACACGATCAAGGGAACCTGCGGCTTCCTGGGCCTGCCGCGGCTGGAACGTGTGGCCCATTCCGGGGAGAACGTGCTGGGCCTGGTGCGGGAGGGTTCGATTTCCGCGACGCCCGCGCTGATCACCGCGGTGCTGTCGGCGGCCGACGTCATGAAGATGATCGTGGGAACCCTGGCAACGACCGGCAAGGAGCCGGAGGGCGACGACGCGGTCGTGATCGCCCGGCTGGACGCGATCTATCACGGCGGCCCGGCAGAGGTGGCGGCATCGCCCGCCCCGCAGGCTGCGGCCCCGCCCCCGCAGCCTGCGCGCAAGCCGTCCCGTCGTGCCGCAGTCCGGGCCGTGACGGCGCGAGCCGCCCTGGAACCGCTGCCGGCGCCAGCCGCCCTGGAACCACTGCCGGCGCCAGCCGCCCCGGAACCGCTGCCGGCCCCCGCGGCCCCGGTGGAGGCGGCGCGGGCCGGCTCGCTGGAAGCGACGCCGCAGGATGGCGGCATCGGCAGCCAGACGATCCGCGTGACGGTCAGCGTGCTGGAGAACCTGATGACGCTGGTCAGCGAACTGGTGCTGACGCGCAACCAGCTGCTGCAGATCAGCCGCACCAGCAAGGAATCAGTGTTCGCGGCGCCGGTGCAGCGGCTGTCGCAGATCACGAGCGACCTGCAGGAAGGCGTGATGAAGACGCGGATGCAGCCGATCGGGTCGGCATGGAGCAAGCTGCCGCGGCTGGTGCGGGACCTGTCGAAGGACCTGGGCAAGCCGATGGAGCTGCGGATGCTGGGTGCGGAGACCGAGATCGACCGCCAGGTGCTGGAGCTGGTGCGCGATCCGCTGACGCACATGGTCCGCAACAGCGCCGACCACGGGCTGGAAACGCTGGCCGAACGGCGCGCGGCGGGCAAGCCCGACCTGGGCACGATCACGCTCAATGCGTTCCACCAGGGCGGCCACATCACGGTCGAGATCTCCGATGACGGCCGCGGCCTGCCGCTGGACCGCATCCGCGAAAAAGCGCTGTCCAAGGGCCTGGCGACGGAGGCGGAGCTGGCGGCGATGGACGAGCAGGCGATCCAGCGCTTCATCTTCCACCCCGGCTTCTCGACGGCGGCGCAGGTCACGTCGGTGTCGGGACGCGGCGTCGGCATGGACGTGGTGAAGACGAACATCGAGAAGATCGGCGGCACGATCGAGCTGCACAGCGAGCTGGGCGCAGGGACCACGTTCACGATCCAGATCCCGCTGACGCTGGCGATCGTGTCCGCGCTGATCGTCGAGAGCGCGGGAGAGCGGTTCGCGATCGCGCAGAGCGCCGTGGCCGAGCTGGTGCACGCCGAATACTCCCAGCCCGAAGCCAGGGGCGACGGCGCCGCCAAGCCGAGCCAGATCGTCATCGAGACATTGGACGGCACCCCCGTCCTGCGGCTGCGGGACCGGCTGTTGCCGCTGGTGTCGCTGGCCGAGCTGCTGCTGCTCGACCCTGTTGGGCAGGCTGCGGCGGAAGCAGGGGTGCGGCGGGGCGCCTATGTCGTCGTGATCTCGATCGGCGCGAGCTCGATGGGCATCGTGGTGGACCGCGTATTCGACACGGAGGAGATCGTGGTCAAGCCGATGGCCCCGGTGTTGCGCGATATCACGATGTTCAGCGGCAACACGGTGCTGGGCGACGGCGCGGTCATCATGATCCTGGACCCGAACGGCATCGCCCGGGCGGCCAACCTGGTGTCGGGCGCCACGACGCGGGCGATCGCGGCGGCTGGACATACCGGGACCAAAAGCGAGGACGAGACGTCGATCCTGATCTTCCGTGCCGGGACCGCGGCGCCGAAGGCTGTGCCGCTGAGCCTGGTGGCGCGGCTGGAGCAGATCCCGGCCGCCAGGTTCGAACTGGTGGGCGGGCGCCTGGTGACCCAGTACTGCGGCCGGCTGATGCCGCTCGTGGCGTTCGACAGCGGCTTCTCGCCGGCCTCGAAGCCCGATCACCCGGTGCTCGTGTTCACCGAGGCAGACCGAAGCGTGGGCCTGGTGGTGGACGAGATCGTGGACGTGGTGCACGACCGGATGATGGTGGAGATGGGCGGGGCCTATCCAGGCCTGCTGGGCACCGCGGTGGTGAACGGCGCCGCGACCGAGGTTGTGGACACCGTGCACTGGCTGTCGCAGGCCGGCCAGGACTGGTTCAAGGCGCGGCCCACCAGCGGCAAGGGCGCCGCCCGCCTGCTGGTCGTCGAGGACAGCGCGTTCTTCCGCAACATGCTGATCCCCGCGATGTCGTCGGCCGGCTATCATGTAACGGCGGTGAACGGCGGGGCCGAGGCGCTGGCGCTGCGCAACGCGGGGACGATGTTCGACGCGATCATCTCGGACATCGAGATGCCGGACATGGACGGGCTTGCGTTCGTGCGGCTGGCCCGGATCGAGGGCATCTGGTCCTCGTTGCCGATGATCGCGCTCAGCGGGCGGTCGAACCCGGTCGATGTCGAGATCGGGCTGGCGGCCGGGTTCACGCACTACATGCCGAAATTCGACCGCGAGGCGCTGCTCGACCGGCTGCAGCGCTGCCTGGAACCCGAACTGAGGCACGCCGCATGACCATCGACAACGCACCGCCCGACACGGCGGCTACGGGCAATCCTGGCGGCGTCACGGCTGGCGAATATCTGATCGTCAGCCTGCAGGTGGGCGGCCAGCTGTGCGGCCTGCCGGTGCAGGCGGTGCGCGATGTGCTGGGACCGCAGTCGATCACGCGGGTCCCGCTGGCGGCCCCCGAGATCGCGGGCAACCTGAACCTGCGCGGGCGGATCGTGACGACGATCGACCTGCGCCGCCGGCTGGGCCAGACCGTGCCCGCCGACGCGCCGCCGGCGATGTCCGTGGTGACGGAGCACGGGCAGGAACTGTATGCGCTGCTGGTCGATCGGGTGATGGAGGTCGTGCGGGTGGACGCCCGGGCGCTGGCGCCCTTGCCGCCGACCCTGGCTGCGGGATGGTCCCGGTTCGGCACCGGGGTCTACCAGTTGCCGGGCGGTCTGCTGATCATGCTGGACGTCGATCGCGTGCTGGCGCTGATGCCGCGGGCAGCGTGATGGCGGGCGTGATGGCGGGCGTGGCGCTGCCGCGCGCGCCCGGGCCTGCTGCGCCCGGGCCCGCTGCGACCACGCCGGGCGCGGCCCTCCCGGTGCGCGTGATGGTGTGCGACGACAGCGCGGTGATCCGATCCATCCTGTGCCGCGTGCTGGGCGGGGACACGGGGATCGAGATCGTGGCCCGCGCCTGCAACGGGCAGGAGGCGCTGGACCAGATCCGCCGCAAGCCCGATCTGGCCGACGTTCTGGTGCTGGACATCGAAATGCCGCAGATGGACGGGCTGACGGCGCTGCCGCTGCTGCTGGAGGCCTCGCCCGGCCTGAAGGTCGTCATCGCATCGACGCTGACGACGCGGGGCGCGGCGACGACGCTGGAGGCGATGCGGCTCGGGGCGGTGGATTACGTCCCGAAGCCGAGTGCGGCGGCGCTGTCCGGGGATTTGAGCTTCCAGCGGGAGCTGCTGGGCAAGGTGCGGGGGCTGGGGCGCCGGCGGACGGCGGCGGCGGCGGCGGCGGCGCCGCGGGCGCTGGCCCTGCGGACCGGCCCGGCGCTGCGGCCCCGGCTGCTGGCGATCGGCAGCTCGACGGGCGGGCCGCAGGCGCTGACGGCGTTGCTGCAGGCGCTGCGGACCGAGCTGGGCGCCGCCGGGCTCGGCGTGCCGGCCGTGCTGACGCAGCACATGCCCCCCGCCTTCACGCCGCTGCTGGCCGAGCAGTTGACGCGGCTGGGCGGGCTGCCGTGCACCGAGGCCAGGGACGGCGAGATGCTCCGCCCGGGCCGGGTGCACATCGCTCCGGGCGGGCGGCATCTGCTGGTGGTGCAGGGGCCGTCGGGCTTGCAGGCGAAGCTGGACGACGGGCCGCCGGAGAACTTCTGCCGGCCCTCGGTCGATCCGATGCTGCGCAGCGCGGTCAAGGCGTGCGACGGCAAGGTGCTGATGCTGATGCTGACCGGCATGGGACATGACGGGTTGACGGGAACGGAGGCGCTGGTGGCGGCAGGGGGATTGGCGATGGCGCAGGACGAGGCGAGCAGCGTGGTGTGGGGGATGCCGGGCGCGATCGCGAAGGCCGGGCTGTGCAGCGCGGTGCTGCCGCTGCCGGCGTTGGCCGCGCGGGCGGCCGTGCTGCTGCGGGGTGCGGCATGAGCGCCGCCTTCGCCGAGATCGCGGCGCATATCCAGGCGCGGTCCGGCCTCTCGCTGGGACCCGAGAAGCTGTACCTGCTGGAGACGCGGCTGGCGCCCATCCTGCGGCAGGAAAAGCTGGCGGACCTGAAGGCGCTGGCGCAGAATTTGGGCCGCAACGAAACGTTGTCGCGCGCGGTGGTGGAGGCGATGACGACCAACGAGTCGCTGTTCTTCCGGGACGGCACGCCGTTCCAGCACCTGCGGGACGTGGCGCTGTCCCAGTTGCACCGGGCGCGGCCGCCTGGGCAGAAGCTGCGCGTGTGGTCGGCGGCGGCGTCATCCGGGCAGGAGGCGTATTCGCTGGCGATGACCGCGCTCGAGGTGCCGCGCCTGGTCGAGGACCGTGGGGTGGAGATCGTCGGCACGGACATCGCCCGGGCCCCGCTGGAGCGGGCGCGGGCCGGGCTGTATTCGGCGTTCGAGGTGCAGCGCGGCCTCACCGGGGCCCAGCTCGCCCGGCATTTCACGCGTGAGGGGGAGCAGTGGCGGGCCTCGCCAGGGCTGCGCGCGATGGTAAGCTTCCGGGAGTGGAACCTCCTTTCGTCGCTGGCGCCGCTCGGCGTGTTCGACATCGTGTTCTGCCGTAACGTGCTGATCTACTTCGACCCGCCCACGAAGGCCCGCGCGCTGGCGGCGATCCGGCGGCAGATGGCCCCCGACGGACTGCTCTACCTGGGCGCGTCCGAGACCACGATGGGCATCGCCCCGGACATGGTGCGCGCAGCGGCGGGCTGCGGGGTCTATGCCTTGACCGAGGCAGCGTAGCGGCAGGCGTCCGTCCCCACGTCATCCCGGGCCGTTGCCCGTCCCCGCGTCAGCGCCAGGCGCCGACGCCGAGGGATCCCCGGGTCAGGCAACGCCCGGGGATGACGTGGGTGCGCGCCCCCCACCCTTGCCGGGAATGCCGTCCGCTTCTATAGCCCCCGGGCCAAGCGGAGGCAGGATGGCAGGCACAGGCGAACCCGAAACGCTCGCACCCGGCACGCCCGATCACGTGACCAAGGCGCTGGCCGACCAGGCAGCGATCCTGGCCCGGCCGCCCGGCCCGGAGCGCCGCATGGCCGACGCGATCCGCGCCCTGGCCATCGACGCGGTGGAGGCGGCGCGGTCCGGCCACCCGGGCATGCCGATGGGCATGGCAGACGTGGCGACCGTGCTCTGGAGCCGCTTCCTGCGTTTCGACGCCAGCGACCCGCGCTGGCCGGACCGCGACCGCTTCGTGCTGTCCGCCGGGCACGGGTCGATGCTGCTGTATGCGCTGCTGCATCTGACAGGCCATGCGGGCATGGACACGGCGGCGCTGCAGGGGTTCCGGCAGCTGGACAGCGCGGCCGCCGGGCACCCCGAATATGGCGACCATCCGGCGATCGAGACCACCACCGGGCCGTTGGGCCAGGGCCTGGCCACCGCCGTCGGCATGGCCCTGGCCGAGCGGATGATGGCGGCCCGCTTCGGCCGCAGCCTGGTGGACCACCGCACCTGGGTGATCGCGTCGGACGGGGACCTGATGGAGGGGATCAGCCACGAGGCGGGGGCGCTGGCCGGGCACCTGCGGCTGGAGAAGCTGACGGTGCTGTGGGACGACAACAGCGTCTCGATCGACGGGGACACGGGGCTCGCGGCCTCCGACGATCCGCTGAAGCGGTTTGGATCGTATGGCTGGGCGACCAAGCGCGTCGACGGGCACGACCACGCGGCGGTGGCATCGGCGCTGTCGTTCGCGATGCGCTCGAAGAAGCCGACGCTGATCGCCTGCCGCACCATCATCGGCTTCGCCGCACCCACGAAGGCCGGCACCGCCGCCGTGCACGGCAGCCCGCTGGGGCAGACCGAGGCGTTGAACGCCAAGCAGGCGCTGGACTGGCATCACCCGCCCTTCGAGATCCCGGCCGAGCTGATGGACCGCTGGCGCCGGGCCGGCATCCGCGGCACCCCCGCGCGGCGGGCCTGGCTGAAGCGGCTGACGAACCATCCGCAGCGCGCCGAGTTCGAGCGGGTGGCGGCAGGGCGGCTGCCGGAAACCTGGCACGAGGCGACGGCGGCGCTGAAGACCGAGCTGGCCGACACGCGCCCAACGCAGGCGACCCGGCAAAGCAGCCAGCACGCGCTGCAGGCGCTGACCGATGCCATCCCCGAGCTGGTGGGCGGCTCGGCGGACCTGACCGGGTCGAACCTGACGCTGGCGCGGGGCATGGCGGCCGTCGCCCCGGGTTCGTATGCCGGCCGGTACGTGCACTTCGGCGTCCGCGAGCACGGCATGGCGGCGTGCCTGAACGGCATGGCGCTGCACGGCGGGCTGCTGCCGTATGCCGGCACGTTCTTCGTGTTCACGGACTACATGCGCCCCGCCTTGCGGCTGGCCGCCCTGATGCGGCAGCGGGTGATCCATGTGCTGACGCATGACAGCATCGGCCTGGGCGAAGACGGGCCGACCCACCAGCCGATCGAGCACCTGGCCTCGCTGCGCGCCATGCCCGGCGTGTTCGTCCTGCGCCCCGCCGACGCCATCGAGACGGTGGAATGCTGGGAGCTGGCGATCCGCCGCACGGACGGACCGAGCCTGCTGGTGCTGTCGCGCCAGGCGGTGCCCGCGGTGCGCATGGACGCGGGTGAGAACCGGTGCGCCCGCGGCGGCTACGTGCTGGCCGAGGCGGACGGCCCGCGCCAGGCGACGCTGATCGCCTCGGGCAGCGAGGTGGCGGTGGCGCTGGAGGCGCGGCGCCTGCTGGCAGAGGCCGGCATTCCGGCGGCCGTCGTGTCGTTGCCGTGCTGGGAGCTGTTCGCCGTGCAGGACGACAGCTATCGGGCCGACGTGCTGGGCACGGCGCTGCGGGTCGGCATCGAGGCGGCCTGCGGCTTCGGGTGGGAACGCTGGCTGGGGCCAGACGGGATTTTCATCGGCATGACCGGTTTCGGCGCGAGCGCGCCGGCCGAGACGCTGTACCGGCATTTCGGCATCACGCCGGACGCCATCGCCACGGCCGTGCGGAAGCGGCTGCCATCATCGCAACCAGAAGGGAACTAGAACAATGACCGTCAAGGTCGCCATCAACGGGTTCGGACGCATCGGCCGCCTTGTCCTGCGCGCCATCGTCGAAAGCGGGCGCACCGACGTCGAGGTCGTCGCCATCAACGACCTGGGCAGCGTCGAGGCCAACGTGCACCTGCTGTGCTTCGACAGCGTGCACGGGCGCTTCCCCGGCAAGGTCGAGGTCAGCGGCGACACCATCACCATCCACCACCAGGGCCGCACCTACGGCCCGATCACCGTCACCGCGGAGCGCGAGCCGAGCAAGGTGCCGTATCACGGCGTCGACGTGGCGCTGGAGTGCACCGGGCGCTTCACCACCAAGGAATCGGCGATGGCGCTGATCACCGGGGCGGGGGCCAAGAAGGTGCTGATCTCGGCGCCGGCCGACGGCGTCGACGCGACCGTCGTGTACGGCGTGAACCACCAGGTGATCACGAAGGGCATGACCGTGATCTCCAACGCGTCCTGCACGACGAACTGCCTGGCCCCGATGGCCAAGGTGCTGCACGAGAAGTTCGGCATCCTTCGCGGCTACATGGTGACCATCCACGCCTACACCGGCGACCAGAACACCGTCGATACGCTGCACAAGGACCTGCACCGCGCCCGAGCCGCCGCCGTCTCCGCCATCCCGACCAGCACCGGGGCCGCGAAGGCGCTGGGCCTGGTCATCCCCGAACTCGCGGGCAAGCTGGACGGCACGGCGATCCGCGTGCCGGTGCCGAATGTGTCTCTTGTCAGCCTCGACGTGAACCTGCGGGAAGCCGCCACGGTGACGCAGATCAACGACGCGATGAAAGCGGCCTCGACTGGCTCATTGCGCGGCATTCTCGACTACAACACGGCGAAGCTGGTCAGCGTCGATTTCAACCATCAGGCGGCGTCCTGCACCTTCGACGCGACGCAGACCGCGGTCGTGGATGGCCAATTGGCCCGCATCATGGGTTGGTATGACAACGAGTGGGGCTTCAGCAACCGCATGATCGATACCGCCGTCTTGTTCGGAGGCATGCAGGCATGACCGTCCGTACTCTGGACGGGGTCGAGGTTGCCGGGAAGCGCGTGCTGCTGCGGGCTGACCTCAACGTCCCGGTGCAGGATGGGCATATCAGTGACCTGACGCGGATCGAGCGGCTGTGCCCCACCATCCGGGAGCTGATGCATGGCGGCGCCCAGGTGATCGTCTGCAGCCACTTCGACCGGCCGAACGGCAAGCACGTGGATGCGATGTCGCTGGCTCCGATGGCGCGGGCTTTGGGCGAG
>JAYUCA010000326.1:0-8120 GCA_043740535.1 Rhodospirillales bacterium
GCTACGCACAGGAACGTCACGAACGCCGCCACCGGGTTGCCCGGCAGACCCAGGAACGCCGCATCGCCGACCTGTCCCATCGCCACCGGCCGCCCCGGCTTGATCGCGATGCGCCAGAACACCAGGCGCCCGGCCTCCTCGACCGCCGCCCGCACATGATCCTCCTCGCCGGTCGAAACGCCGCCCGACGTCAGGATCAGATCGTGCCCCGGCGCCGCCCCCGCCAAGGCTGCGGCGATGGCGTCGCGCCGGTCCGGCAGGATGCCCAGATCCGTCACCGCCGCCCCGGCCCGGCGGCACAGTAGCGCCAGCAGCATGCGGTTGCTGTCCCAGCGCTGGGCCGGGCCGGGCGGCGCCGGCGGATCGACCAGCTCGTCGCCCGTCGAGAACAACGCGACGCGCAGCGTACGGCGGACCATGAGCCCGCCCAGGCCCAGCGCCCCCGCCAGCGCGATGTCCTGTGGGCGCAGCACCCGCCCGGCCGGCAGCGCCACCGCGCCGGCCGACACGTCCTCGCCGGCTGGCCGCGTGTTCGCGCCCATCCGCAGGCCCGCCGGCAGCAGGACGTGGCCACCCCGCACCTCGACATCCTCCTGCATGAAGATCGTGTCGGCCCCGGGCGGCAGCGGCGCGCCGGTGAATACCCGCATCGCCGCGCCCGGCTGCAACGCCGCCGCCGAGCCCCCGGCCGCCACGCGCCCCACCACCGGCAGGGCGTCCATCCCCACATCGGCCAGCCGCACCGCATACCCGTCGACGGCCGCGTTGGCGAAGGGCGGCAGGTCGCCTGGTGCTACCAGGTCATGCGCCAAAGTCCGCCCGTCCGCGTCCAGCAGCGCCACCGTCTCGGCCCCCGCGACGCAGGGCACGCCGGCCGCGATCGTCGCCAGCGCCGCATCCACCGTCTGCAATTTGCCGCCGAAGGCGAAGCAGTCGTCCGAAAGCTGCGCCATCAGGGCCAGTCCTGCGCATGGCGCAGCACCAGCGCCACCACGGCCTCAACGTCGCCCAGCGCCACGCTGGGGATCGCCGCCGCCAGCACCGGGTCGGCCGCCACCGCGACGATCGTCGGGTCGTCCGGGTGCAGCAGCGGCTTGCCCACCACGGCCCTATGCACCTCGATCTTGCGGTGCCCGGCGCGCTTGAACCCTTCGACCAGCACCAGGTCGACCGGGCTCATCCGCGCCAGCAGCGCCGGCAGCTCCGGTTCCGCCTCGCCGCGCAGCTCGTGCATCAGCGCCCACCGCCCCGCCGAGCCGATCAGCACCTCGGTCGCCCCGGCCTCGCGGTGCAGGAACGAATCCTTGCCGGGCTTGTCGACGTCGAAGGCGTGGTGCGCGTGCTTCAGCGTCGATACGCGCAGCCCCCGCCCGATCAGCGCCGGGATCAGCCGGCACAGCAGCGTGGTCTTGCCGGCGCCGCTCCAGCCCGCCAGGCCGATTACACGCATGCCGGACAGGTCCAGCGAAGATGGGGCATAATCAATGGGGCGATTGCCTCTGTCTATCGTCAATCGACGCGCAGCATTTGCCAGGTCGCGGTCTTGGCTTCACCGCATAACCCATTATTATGGTCTGAAGCGAGAGCGTCCGGCGACTTCACCGCCGCGCCCATGATCAGGAGACGGCGATGGCGGTTGGCAATACAGGCCAGGTCGTGCGATTCGAGCATCCCGGCGCCGGCCGGCGGCGAGCCAAAGCCACGCCCAAAGGCCGCGAGGTCCTGCCGAACGCCTTGCACGAGATCGCCATCCTGCTGGGCGACCGCCCGCGGGACCGGCAGTACCTGATCGAATACCTGCACCTGATCCAGGACCGCCACCACCAGATCTCGGCCGCCCACCTGGCCGCCCTGGCCGACGAGCTGAAGCTGGCCTTCGCCGAGGTGTTCGAAACCGCGACCTTCTACGCCCATTTCGACATCGTGAAGGAAGGCGAGCCCGACCTCGCGCCGCTGGTCATCCGCGTCTGCGACAGCGTCACCTGCGCGATGTTCGGCGCCGAGCAGCTTTTTGCCGAGCTGAAGCGCGCCGAGGCCTCCGGCACGCTGGGCGCCGCCGCCCGCGTCGTCCGCGCCCCCTGCGTGGGCCTGTGCGACCAGGCCCCGGTCGCCGAGGTCGGGCACCATTTCCTGCACAAGGCCGACACCGCCGCCGTGCAGCACGCGGTCGCCGCCGGCGACACCCACGCCCACGTGCCGGACGACTACCCCGGCTACGACGCCTACGTGGCCGCCGGCGGCTACCAGGTGCTGGACCGGGTGCGCTCCGGCGCGTTCCCGGTCGAGGACCTGTTGAAGGTGCTGGACGATGGCGCCCTGCGCGGCCTGGGCGGCGCCGGCTTCCCCACGGGCCGGAAGTGGCGCTCCGTGCGCGCCGAACCGGGGCCGCGCCTGATGGCCGTGAACGGCGACGAGGGCGAGCCCGGCACCTTCAAGGACCGCCACTACCTGAACTCGGACCCGCACCGCTTCCTCGAAGGCATGCTGCTCGGCGCCCTCGTGGTGGAGGCGGCCGACATCTACATCTACCTGCGCGACGAATACCCGGTCGCCCGCGCCATCCTGCATGCCGAGATCGCGAAGCTGGAGGCCGCCAAACCAGGGCTGCCGCGCATCCACATGCGCCGCGGCGCCGGCGCCTACATCTGCGGCGAGGAAAGCTCGATGCTCGAAAGCATCGAGGGCAAGCGCGGCCTGCCCCGGCACAAGCCGCCCTTCCCCTACCAGGTCGGCCTGTTCGGACGCCCCACGCTGATCAACAACGTCGAAACCCTGTGGTGGGTGCGCGATTTGGTCGAGAAGGGCGCCGACTGGTGGAAGTCGCACGGCCGCCACGGCCGCATCGGCCTGCGCAGCTTCTCCGTCAGCGGCCGGGTCAAGGCGCCCGGCGTGAAGCTGGCCCCCGCCGGGATCACGGCAGCCGAGCTGATCGAGGAATACTGCGGCGGCATGGCCGACGGGCACGTGTTCCGCGCCTACCTGCCCGGCGGCGCATCCGGCGGCATCCTGCCCGCCACGATGAGCGACATCCCGCTCGATTTCGGCACGCTCGAGAAGCATGGCTGCTTCATCGGGTCGGCTGCCGTCGTCGTGTTCTCCCAGGCCGACGACATCCCAGGGGTCGCGCTCAACCTGATGCGCTTCTTCGAGGATGAAAGCTGCGGCCAGTGCACGCCCTGCCGCAACGGCACCCAGAAGGCCCGCATGCTGATGGAGCGCGGCGCATGGGACACGGCCCTGCTGTCCGAACTGGCCGACGTGATGCGTGACGCCTCGATCTGCGGCCTGGGCCAGGCCGCCAGCAACCCGCTGGCATCCGTGATCCGGTACTTTCCCGAAACCCTGGTCCAGAAGGCCGCGGAATGAGCGACATGCAGGGGCTGACCTTCGAACTTGACGGCAACCAGGTCACGGCCCAGCCCGGCGAAAGCGTGTGGGACGTGGCGCGCCGGGTGGGCACCGAGATCCCGCACCTGTGTCACCGCCCGGAACCCGGCTACCGCCCCGACGGCAACTGCCGCGTCTGCATGGTCGAGATCGAGGGCGAGCGCGTGCTGGCCCCCTCCTGCATGCGCATGCCCGCCATCGGCATGAAGGTCCACACCCAGTCCGAGCGTGCGACCAAATCCCGCAGGATGGTGATGGAGCTGCTGGTCGCCGACCAGCCGGCCCGCGCCACCTCGCATGACCCCGCCAGCGCCTTCTGGACCTGGGCTGGCAAGACCGAGGTGCTCGAAAGCCGCTTTCCCGCCGCCGAGCGCTGGACGCACGACCCGAGCCACCCGGCCATGCGCGTCAACCTCGATGCCTGCATCCAGTGCAACCTGTGCGTCCGCGCCTGCCGCGAGGTCCAGGTCAACGACGTCATCGGCATGGCCTACCGCAACGCCGGGGCCAAGATCGTGTTCGACTTCGACGACCCCATGGGCAGCTCCACCTGCGTCGGCTGCGGCGAATGCGTGCAGGCCTGCCCGACCGGCGCGCTGATGCCGGCCGCCTATTTGAACGACGCCGAACAGCGCGTGGTCTATCCCGACCGCGTCGTCGCCAGCCTGTGCCCCTATTGCGGCGTCGGCTGCCAGGTGAACTACGAGGTCAAGGACGACCGGATCGTCTACGCCACCGGCCGCGACGGCCCGGCCAACCAGAACCGGCTCTGCGTCAAGGGGCGCTTCGGCTTCGACTACATCCACCACCCGCATCGCCTGACCATGCCGCTGATCCGCCTGCCCAACGTGCCCAAGGACGCCGCCGACCAGGTCGATCCCGCCAATCCCTGGACGCATTTCCGCGAGGCCACGTGGGACGAGGCGCTGGACGCGGCCGCCGCCGGGTTCAACCGGATCAAGACCGAGACCGGGCCGAAATCGCTGGCCGGCTTCGGCTCCGCCAAGGGGTCGAACGAAGAGGCCTATCTGTTCCAGAAGCTGGTCCGCATCGGCTTCGGTTCCAACAACGTCGATCACTGCACGCGGCTGTGCCACGCAAGCTCGGTCGCCGCATTGATGGAGGGCGTCAACTCCGGCGCCGTCAGCGCGCCCTTCATGGCGGCGCTGGATGCCGAGGTGATCATCGTCATCGGCGCCAACCCCACGGTCAACCACCCGGTCGCCGCCACCTTCATCAAGAACGCGGTGAAAAACCGCGGCGCCAGGCTGATCGTCATCGACCCGCGCCGGCAGACGCTGTCGCGCCACGCCTGGCGCCACCTGGCGTTCAAGCCCGGCAGCGACGTCGCGTTGCTCAACGCCATGCTGCACACGATCATCGAGGAAGGCCTGACCGACCAGCAGTACATCGCCGCCTACACCGAAGGCTTCCAGGAGCTGCGCGAGCGCATCAAGGACTTCTCGCCCGAGAAGATGGAGCTGGTCTGCGGCATCAAGGCGGAAACCATCCGCGAGGTGGCCCGCACCTACGCCAAGGCCGAGGCGTCGATGATCTTCTGGGGCATGGGCATCAGCCAGCATATCCACGGCACCGACAACTCCCGCTGCCTGATCGCGCTGGCATTGATCACCGGCCAGATCGGGCGCAAGGGCACCGGGCTGCACCCGCTGCGCGGACAGAACAACGTCCAGGGCGCCTCGGATGCCGGCCTGATCCCGATGTTCTTCCCCGATTACCAGTCGGTCGAGCGCGCCGATGTACGGCAGACGTTCGAGGCGGCCTGGGGCACGGCGCTCGATCCACAGCGCGGGCTGACGGTCGTCGAGATCATGCAGGCGATCCACGCCGGCAGCATCCGCGGCATGTATGTGGAGGGCGAGAACCCCGCCATGTCGGACCCCGACCTGAACCACGCCCGCGGCGCGCTGGCGATGCTGGACCACCTGGTCGTGCAGGACCTGTTCCTGACCGAGACGGCGTTCCACGCCGACGTCGTGCTGCCGGCCTCGGCCTTTGCGGAGAAAAGCGGCACCTTCACCAACACGGACCGGCGCGTGCAGCTGGCCCGCCCGGTGATCGACCCGCCGGGCGACGCGCGGCAGGACTGGTGGATCATCGAGCAGATCGCCCGCCGCATGGGCCTGGCCTGGGACTACCAGGGCCCGCGCGCGGTGTTTGCCGAAATGGCGATGGTAATGCCGTCGTTCGCCAACATCACGTGGGAGCGCCTGGAACGCGAGGGCGCCGTGACCTACCCCGTCGACAGCGCCGACCAGCCCGGCCACGACATCATCTTCTACGACGGCTTCCCGACCGAAAGCGGCCGCGGCAAGCTGGTGCCGGCCAAGGTCATCCCCCCCGACGAGCTGCCCGATGCCGAGTTCCCGATGGTGCTGTCGACCGGCCGCGTGCTGGAACACTGGCACACCGGCAGCATGACCCGCCGCGCCCAGGTGCTGGACGCGATCGAGCCGGAGGCGGTGGCCTTCATGTCGCCGAAGGACCTCTGGAAGATGGAGCTGCACCCCGGCGACAGCATCAAGCTGGAAACCCGCCGCGGCGCGGTGCAGGTCAAGGTCCGCAGCGACCGCGACGTGCCGGAGAACATGGTGTTCATGCCCTTCTGCTACGCCGAGGCCGCGGCCAACCTTCTGACCAACCCGGCGCTGGACCCCTTCGGCAAGATCCCGGAATTCAAGTTCTGCGCCGCCCGCGTGACCGCGTCAGCCCTGCACGGCATGGCGGCCGAGTGATGCCGCCGATCTGCCTTGCGTCGTAGGGAGGAATGCTCTTCGCATTTGACTGCTCGCCACCTTCGAGCGGTATCGTTTCAGGTTGCTTGGACCTGAAACGAGGTTCCGCGTTCTTCATCAACAAACCAGAGCATGATCGCTTCATCTACCTGAAGCGATCATGCTCTCGTCACTGCGAGGAGCGCCTGCGACGAAGCAGTCCAGGGTCGCGAGATTGAGCCCTGCCGCCCTGGATCCGCGGCAAACCCAGGAGTGGTGGGTTGTAGGACCCGCCCTACGAGGACAGGACCGCGCGGCTGGGCGCACGACAGCACCGAGGGCTACGGCCGTGCGATGCGCGCCAGTCCACCCATGTACGGCGCCAATGCCTCCGGCGCCGTGATCGAGCCATCGGCCTGCTGATACGTCTCCATGACGGCGATCAACGCCCGGCCCACTGCGACGCCCGAGCCGTTCAGCGTGTGCACGGGGCCGGACGCCTTGCCCTTCACGCCCAGCCGGGCGTTCATCCGCCGCGCCTGGAACGCCCGGGTGTTGCTGCACGAACTGATCTCCCGCCAGGCCTTCTGGCCAGGCAGCCAGACCTCCAGGTCGTAGGTCTTCGCAGCGCCGAAGCCGGTGTCGCCGGCGCACAGCACGATTCGGCGCCACACCAGGCCAAGCGCCGTCAGCACGGCCTCGGCGCATTCGGTCATCCGTTCATGCTCGGCGCCGCTCTGGTCCGGGTGGGTGACGCTGACCAGCTCCACCTTCCGGAACTGGTGCTGCCGCAGCATGCCCCGCGTGTCCCGCCCGGCGGACCCGGCTTCGCTCCGGAAGCACTCGCTGAGCGCCGTCACCCGCATGGGCAACGCTTCTTCCGGCACGATCTGGTCCATCACCAGGCTGGTCAGCGGCACCTCGGCCGTAGGGATCAGCCAGCGGCCGTCGGTGGTGCGGAACAGGTCGTCGGCGAATTTGGGCAGCTTGTCGGTGCCGTAGGCCGCGGCGTCGTTGACCATCAGCGGCACCTGCGTCTCGGTGTAGCCGTGCTTCGTGGTGTGCAGGTCCAGCATGAACTGGCCCAGCGCGCGTTCCAGCCGGGCCAGGCCGCCCTGCAGGATGGTGAAGCGGGCGCCGGACATGCGGGCCGCCGGCTCGAACAGCATCTGTCCCAGGGCCTCGCCCAGCTCGAAGTGCTCGCGGGCGGGGAAGCCGAGTTCGGCGGGCTCGCCGTGCTGCTTCTGCACCACGTTGGCCGTCTCGTCGGCGCCGTCCGGCACCTCGACGTCCAGCACGTTCGGCAGTCCGTCGAGCGCCGATCGGACCCGGGCGTCCAGGGCTGCGGCCGTCTGCTCCAGCGCGGCCATCGCGTCCCGCAGCCGCGTTGCCTCGTCTTCCAGCGCCGCCGTGTCGATGCCCTGCCGCTTGCCCTGCCCGACCTCCTTGGCCAGCGCGTTGCGCCGCGCCTGGTGCTCCTGCTGGGCTGCCAACGCCGCACGCCGCTCGGCATCGAGCGCCAGGATGCCGTCCGCCACCGGGGCCACGCCGCGGCGCGCCAAGGCCGCGTCGAAGGCCGCGGGTTCGGTCCGCACCATCCGGATATCGTGCATCAGACGTCCACCGGCTTCGTCTCGACCATGCCGGCCGTGACGATCGAAAGCTCGTACAAAAGGATCATCGGGATCGCGAGCCCCGTCTGCGTGATCACGTCCGGCGGCGTGATGATCGCGGCCACCACGAACATGCCGACATAGGCATAGCGCCGATACTTCTTCAGCCCGGCCGAGCTGACGATGCCCACCTTCGCCAGCAGCGTCAGCAGCACCGGCAACTGGAACGCCACCCCGAACGCGAAGATCAGCTTCATCACGAGGCCCAGATACTCGCTGACCTTCGCCTCCAGCTGCACCGGCAGGCCGCCCGCGCCGTCCGTGCTTTCGAAGCTGAGGAAGAAGGTCCACGCCGCGGGGAACACGAAGTAGTAGGCCAGCGCCG
>JAYUCA010000327.1:0-18271 GCA_043740535.1 Rhodospirillales bacterium
TGGGCCGGGCATCGGGAAACCTCCTCAATGAGAGGTTTCCCATGAATCAGACTTCAGCCCGCGCCGGAATCCCTGAACCGTTCAAGCGATTGCCCTGCCTACGCGGATACCAGGCTTGCCTCCGCACCCTGCCCGGCGCTATTTCGGTTCATGATCTCGCGCACGGCCAGGGTGAACATGCTGATCGGGACAGGGCATTTCCTGTCGCATTTCTACATGCTGGTGCTGCCGCCGATGTTCCTGGTGTGGCAGCCGGCGTTCCAGGTCAGCTTCGCCGAGCTCGGCATGACGCTGACGCTGATGAGCGGGCTGACGGCGCTGCTGCAGACGCCGGTCGGGTTCCTGGTGGACCGGTACGGCGCGCGGCGGTTCCTGATCGGCGGCACGCTGATCATGTCCTTGTCGATCGGAGCGATGGGTTTCGCGACGTCGTTCTGGCAGATTCTGGCGCTGGCGGCGCTCAGCGGGGTCGGCAATTCCGTCATCCATCCCGCCGACTATTCGATCCTCAGCGGCTCCATCCCGAAGGAACGCATGGGCCGCTCCTTCGCGATGCACAGCTTTTCCGGCAATCTGGGCTTCGCCTTCGGCACCCCGGTCATCGCGGTGCTGATGTCCACGATCGGCTGGCGCTCGGCGCTGATGCTGGTGGGCGCACTCGGCCTGCCGGTCGTCGCTGCGATCCTGGTACAAAGCCGCTTCCTGAACGACCAGGTGCGCAAGCATGACGCTGGACCGGCCATATCGGGCCGCAAGCTGCTGATGACGCGGCCGATGCTGATGTTCTTCGCGTTCTTCCTGTTCAGCGCGATGGCCGGCGCCGGCATGCAGGCCTGGCTGATCACGGTGCTGCACGACATCAAGGGCATCGATATCGTCGTCGCCTCGGTGGCGCTGACGTCCTACATGGTCGGCAACACCGCCGGCACGCTGGTGGGCGGCTGGTTCGCCGACAAGGCGACCCGGCTGGGCGCCATCACCGTCGGGCTGACGCTGATCTCTGCGACCATCACGTTCCTGGTCGGGCTGCTGCCGGTCGGGGGCATTGCCGCCTGCGTGCTGCTGTTCGCCTCGGGCTTCGCTTTCGGCACCAGCCGCACGCCGCGCGACGTGATGGTGAAGGACGCGGCGCCGCCGGGGCAGATCGGCAAGGTGTTCGGCTTCGTCAGCGCCGGTCTGCCGCTGGGCGGCGCGTTGACGCCGGTGCCGTTCGGCTTCCTGATCGACCACGGGCGGCCGGACCTGATCCTCGGCCTGGTCGCGGCCCTGCTGATGGCCAGCCTGCTGTGCATGGGGACGGCGCGCACGGCGCCGAGCCCGCGGGTGGCGGTCGCCGCCGAGTAGCGCCGCGGTACCTACGCCGAATGCAGGTGGCACGCCGCCCGGTGCCCCGGCGCGATCTCGGTCAGCCGCGGCTCCTCGCTGGCGCAGCGGGCGAAGGCGTAGGGGCAGCGGTCGCGCAGGCGGCAACCGGAGGGCGGGTTGACCGGGTCGCCCAGGCCGCCGCTGATCGGCAGTTCGTCGTGCGACTGGTCCGTGTGGGGGCGCGGCACCGCCTTGATCAAGGCCTGGGTGTAGGGGTGGCCCGGTTTCGTCACGACCGCCTCGGTAGGACCGTCTTCCACGATCTTGCCGAGGTACATCACCAGCGTCCGCTCGCACACGTAGCGCACCAGCGTCAGGTCGTGGGAGATGTACAGCGCGGTCAGGCCCAGCCGGTCCCGCAGCTCGCGCATCAGGTTCAGGATGCCGGCGCGCACGGACACGTCCAGCATCGACACCGGCTCGTCCGCGACCAGGAACTGCGGGTGGACCACCAGGGCGCGGGCCAGCACGACGCGCTGCAACTGGCCGCCGGACAGCTCGCTGGGGCGCTTGCCCAGGGTGCGGGCGGGGTCGCCCAGGTGCACCAGGCGCAGGCTCTCGACGATGCGGTCCTCGTGCTCGGCTTTTGGCACGCGGGTGTTGACCAGCGGCTCGGCCACGGCGCGGCGGATGGTGAAGCGCGGGTTGATCGCGTCGAAGGGGTTCTGGAACACCAGTTGCGCCTGCTGGCGGAACTGGCGCAGCCGAGGCCCATGCATCGTGTCCAGCCGATCGCCCGCGAACAGGACGGCGCCGGCGCTGGGCTCGGTCAGCTTCAGCAGCAGGCGGCCGACGGTGGTCTTGCCGCTGCCCGACTCGCCGACCAGGCCGACGCTCTCGCCGGGCAGCAGTTTCAGGTCGATGCCGTCCACCGCGCGCACCGATGGTCGCTCGCGGCCCAGCATCTGCCGCAGGGAGCGGCCGACCGGGAAGCGTTTCTCGAGCGCGTTTGCCTCGACCAGGGGTGTCGTCACAGCCATGTGCCGGCCATTTTGGCTGTCTCCCGCAGGACAGCGGCATCACCGGCGCGATGGCAGGCGACCAGGTGGCCGTCCGCCACCTGGGTGCGCGCGGGGTAGGTGGACAGGCATTCGTCCACCGCGAACGGGCATCGCGCGGCGAACCGGCAGCCTTCGGGCGGCGTGTGCAGGTCGGGCGGGCTGCCCTTGATCGGCGCCAGGGTCGCAGTGGGGCCATCGAGGTCCGGGAAGGCGTTCATCAGGCCCATCGTGTAGGGGTGCGCGGGCCGGGCCAGCACCTCGGCGGTGGGGCCGTATTCCACGATGCGGCCGGCGTACATCACGGCGGTGATGGTGCACAGATAGGCGACGACCGAGATGTCGTGCGTGACGACGATGACGGCGACATGAAGCTGCTCGCCCAGCGTGCGCAGCGTGTCCAGCACCTGGCGCTGCACGATGACATCCAGCGCCGTCACCGGCTCGTCCGCGATCACCAGCTTCGGGTTCAGCGCGAGCGCCAGCGCGATGGCCGCCCGCTGCCGCATGCCGCCGCTGAACTGGTGCGGGAAATCGGCGAGGCGATCGGGGTTGAGGCCGACGGCGCGGAACAGCTCATCCGCGCGCCGGTCGGCGTCGGTGTTCGACAGGCCGCCGCGGCGGCACAGCACCTCCCGCATTTGCGACCGCAGGCGATACACCGGGTCGAGCGAGTTCATCGCGCTCTGCGGCACGAAGCTCATCTCCCGCCACAGCAGGGCGCGGCGCGCCTTCGTCGACAGGCCCAGCAGGTCCGTGCCATCGAGCCCGATCCGCCCCCGCGCCACCCGCGCATTGCCCGGCAGCACGCCCATCAGCGCGCGCGCCAGCGTCGTCTTGCCGCAGCCGCTCTCGCCGACCAGGCCCACCATCGCGCCCCGCGGCACCACCAGGTCCACCCCGTCGACGGCATGGGCGAGCCCGGCCTTGGTCCGGTAGGTCACAGCGAGATCGGCAACCTCCAGCAATTCCGCCAAGCGTCTAGCTCTCCAATTTCGGGAACAGCAGGTTCTCGTAGCCCCGGCTGAGGAAGAACCCCGCCACCACCACCAGCACGATGCAGATGCCGGGCGGCACGAACCAGAAATAAAGCCCGCTGCTCAGCGCCTGCGACGCATAGGCGTCCTGCAGCATATAGCCCCATGAGATCGTGTCGGAATCGCCGAATCCCAGGAACGCGACGCTCGCCTGCGTCAGGATGGCGACGCCGACGGCGATCGAGCCGTACAGGAACGACAGCGGCAGCACGTTCGGCGCCACGTGCACCAGGATGATCCGCAGGTGCCCGGCGCCGGTCACCCGCGCCGCCTCGATGAACCCCCGCTGCATCAGCGTCAGCACCTGCGCCCGGATCACCCGTGCCGCGTTCGGCCACAGCAGCAGCGCCACCGCCAGCACGATGTTGCGAAGGTTCGGCCCCAGCAATGCCGCGATCACGACGGCGAAGGGCAGGAACGGCAAGCCCAGCAGGATGTCCGACAGCCGCATCAGCACCTGGTCCACCGCGCCGCCGAAATACCCGGCGGCCAGCCCCACCGCCGTGCCGATCGTCGCCACCGCGATCGCCGCGGTGATGCCCACGAACAGGGACGGCCGCACCCCCATAATGACCTGGGAGAAGATGTCGCGCCCCATGCTGGTCGTGCCGAGCCAATGGGCGGCGCTGGGCGCCAGGCCAGACGCCAACTGCCCGTCATCTGTCATCAATATCTCGGTCGGGTCGTATTGGGCGAGCCAGCCGGCGCACAGCCCGGCCACGACGAACATCAGGTAGATGCCCGCCCCCGTCGCGGTGAACGGGTCGGACAGCGCCGCCCGCACGGCGGCCGCCCAGGCCCGCCAGCGGGCAGGCGGCGGCGCCTGCAATACCTGGCTACCGGCGTCCATGCGCCACCCGCGGGTCCAGCAGCCCGTACAGCATGTCGGCCACGAAATTCATCGTCACCAGCACGGCGGCGATCAGCAAAAAGGCCCCCTGGGCCAGCGGATAGTCGCTGCCGCTGACCGCATCGACCAGCATGCGACCCAGGCCCGGCCAGCTGAACACCGTCTCCACCACCACGTTGCCGCCCACCGAGGCGCCGAAGCCCAGCGCGAAGGCCGTCACCATCGGCAACAGCGCGTTGCGCGCCGCGTGGCGCAGCATGATCTCGTGTTCCGGCAGGCCCTTCATGCGGGCCATGGTCACGAACTCCTCGTTCATCAGCTCCAGCATGTTCGCCCGCATCAGCAGCGCCGGCAGCCCGTGCAGGTAGATCGCCAGCGTCAGCGCCGGCAGCACCAGGTGCCGCGCGAAGTCCGCCGAGAACACCCGCGCCCACACGGACGGGAACACCGCCCCCGGCGACGTGGCGCCCCCCGAAGGGAACCAGCCGAGCCCGAACCCGAACACCGCCAGCAGCACCATCCCGATCCAGAACTCAGGCGCCGCCCGTGTCGCCAGCACGATCGGGATGCTGATCGTCTCGAACCGGCTGCCGCGCCGCCACGCCAGCACCGCCCCGAACAGCCCGCCGAACACGTAGGCGACGATCAGCCCCGTCAACGTCAGCAGGATCGAGTTCGGCAGCGTCTGCAGCACCAGGTCGATCACCGGCTGCCTTTGCCGGAACGACAACCCCAGCTCCCCGTGCAGCAGGTTGTTCAGGAACACCAGGTATTGTTGCGACAACGGCTGATCGAGGCCGAACTGGCGCAGGATGAGCTGCCGCTGATCCTCGGTGAAGCTCGGGTCCAGATACGCCAGCGTCGGGTCGCCGGGCAGCAGCCGGAACATCACGAACAGGATGGAGGAGATCGCCCACAGCACGAACAGCATGTGGGCGAACCGCTTCACATAGAACATCAGCCGGCCAGGGTTTCCTTCTTGCCGGCCGGATAGCGCAGCGCGCCGTTGTCGAGCGTATAGCCGGCGTCGGCCAGCATCTGCTTGGACTTGGTCAGGTCGCCGCCCAGCAGCACGCTTTCCTTCGAGTGCCAGAACGGCAGCGCCGTCGACACCGCGGACCCGGCCGGCTCCGCAAAGCCGTTATAGGCGGCCGTCACGATCAGCGGGCGGCTGAGCGACAGCGACAGGGCGCGGCGGAAGGCCGGGTCATCGAAGGGCGGCCGGCGGTTGTTGAAGGCGAGGTACTGGAAGCCGAGGTCGGTCTCCGTGACCACCTTGATCTGCGGCGCCTGCTTCGGCAGCTCGGCCAGCACACGCGGGTCGCCGGTGAAGATGGCGAGGAAGTTCAACTCCCCGGTGCGCAGCATGCCCAGCGTCGCCTCCTGGTTCGGGACGATGCGCATGATCCAGCGGGCGAGCTTCGGCGGCGTCCAGTGGCCGTCGAAGCGTTCCAGCATCACCTCCTCGCTGGGTTTCCAGTGGGTGAAGCGGAACGGGCCGGAGCCGATCTTCTGCGTGTCGTTGTAGTTCTCCAGCAGGTCCGGCTTGCCCATCATGCCGTCCAGCAGCGGCTTCCAGACATGTTTCGGCACGATGTTGATCTTTGACAATGTCGTGGTGGGGAACGAGGCCTGGGGCGCCTTCAGGGTGAACAGCATGGTCTGGGGGCCGGTCTGCTCGACCTTGGCGATGTTGCTGACGAAGGGGTTGAACTGCGGGGTCTTCTCTTTGACGGACGGCAGCTCGAAGGAAAACAGCACGTCCTCCATCGTGACGGGCGTGTTGTCGTGGAACTTCATGCCGTCGCGGACGACGACCTCCATGGTGGTGTCGCTGGTCCATTTGATGGATTTCGCGGCCCAGGGCACCGGCTCCCCTTCCAGGTTCACGCGGGTCAGCTTGTCCCAGACAAGGTCCGTCACCCAACTGCCGACGGCGTCCATCCGCACCGGGTTGATGTAGTCGATCTCGATGTGGCTGTTCATCACGAGGTCTTTCTGGGCGCCGAGCGGGGCGGCGGCCAGGAAGGTCCAGAAGTTGCGGATGCCGATCCCGGCCTCGACCTTGACGGTCGATGGGTCCCAGACCTGGGTGTTGAAGGCGGCGGAGCGCTTGGGGTGGACCAGGTAGGCATAGGGCTGGTCGCGGGCGATCATGTCCTGGGCCTGCTTGACCAGGGCCTGGCGCTTGGTGCGGTCCAGCTCCTGCCGCTGGGCCTGGGCCAGGGCGTCGTATTCGGGGTTCACGTAGCCGACGAAGTCGTAGCCGCTGGCGGCGAGCGCGGAGTTGAACAGGCTGTAGACCAGCTCGTCCGGGTCGCTGCGCTCGGGGCGGCCGACCATCTCCCACGTGGCGACGTCCCATTTCTGGCGCTCGTTCCACACCACGGCGTTCTGCTGCGCGTTGCTGAGCACCTGCACGGAGACGTTGAGGCCGAGCCGCTTCCACTGCTGGACGGCGAGCTGGGCGGCCTGGAACATGGCGGGGTCGTTGGCCTGCGGTCGGGACAGCAGGGCGATGGGGCGGATCTTGTCGCCCATGGCCTGCGCAAGCGCGGCGGCGGCCGGGAAGGCGAACAGGGCTGTGGTCGCGGCCAGTATCGAACGGCGTGTCGGTGCAAAACGGATGTCATAGCCCATGGTCGCCCCCAATTCCGTTAGTGCCAGGTCAGTGCCTGCTGGTTTGCTCATGCATGCATATGCCGTGCCGGAAGCATTGGCTATGCCGTGGAGAACGCTCCTCCAAATAGGTCATTGCGAGTCTGCAACAAGGAAGACGGGTACGCAGAGTCACTTCAGCGGGAAAGATGCGGCGTAGTCAGCGACGTCCGGCGGCAACGTCACGGCTGTCCGGGGCCGAACACAGTCAGGACGCGAATGTCGCCCGCCGTGGCGCTGTCCCCGGTGTCGGGATCGATACGGTAGATCAAACGGTGTCCGGAAACCACGATCTGATAGCGCCCGGGACGGTCCTCGATCGGCGCGCCCAGATAGGGATAGGTTCGGAGCCGCTTCCGGCTGTCCCGCAATTCTTTCCACCTTGCTCGCCCCCGCGGCCCCGAACCCTTCTGAGTCAGCCACGCACGGGCTTGCCGCAACGCCTGCAGGGCGTCTGAGCTCGTTGTCACTCTGCGAGCCACTCGCTAGCGGAGGGCTGGGCGGCTACGCGGAGAGGGCAAGGGCGCTTCTGGGTCCTGGTCGAGCAAGTCCAGCCATGCCTCGACGTCATCGTCCTCGATGCCTAGCCCCGCGTCGATATCAGCCTCGGCCTTCGCGATGATCGCCTCTTCGCGCGCCATACGCGCTATCCGCTCGCCTGCCGTCTCGGGGCGGAGACTCGGATTGGGCTGCTGTTTGAATTCCAAGCTGGCCATATGCATAGGATAGGGCTTTGGCGGCGCCGGTTCCATCCAAATGCGGATGACTTGGCAAAATGGGCACAAGCAACCAGTGGCGAGGCGCCCGCCGCACCCACCCCCACGATCTCACAGGAGCCGGATAACAAACCCCTTGGCGTCTCGGCGTGTTGGCAGTTCAATGAAACTGCGAGCCGCTCCGCCTCGCGATTAGGGAATGCCACGATGGCCGATCACTTTGCCGCACCGGTAGACGCCGTCGATGGGCCCCTGCTGATGGCCAGTTGCGCCACCTTCGCCGAGCGCATCAAGCTGTCCGGCACCCCCGAAGAACTCGCCAGCATGCGCACCATCCAGCTGAAGCTCGACGGCTTCGGCTACCGGACGAACCTGCTCAGCCACGACGCCTATATCAGCCTGCCGGGCAAAGCTTCGGTCACCATCAATGGCGCGGCGGTGGAGGCGATCACCCATTCCTTCTCGCGGCCGTCGCCGCCGGGTGGGCTGACCGCGCCGGTGCTGTATCTGGGCGAGGGCACGCCGGCAGACTTCGCCAGGCACGACGTGCATGGCGCCATCGTGCTGACCGAGGGCATCGCCAGCCCGGCGGTCGCGGCGCTGTGCGTCACGGGCGGGGCGGCCGGGCAGCTCCATATCAGTCCGCACGAGCACCTGCACGAGATGTGCATCTCGCCGGTGTGGGGCAACCCGTCGACGACCACGGCCGATGCGCTGCCGCGCACCGTGACATGCACCGTCAGCAACGCCGACGGCGGCGCGCTGCGCGACCGGCTGGCCCGGGGCGAGAGGCCCGTCGTCACGCTGCATGCCGAGGTGGACACCGGGTGGCGCCCCACGCCGATCCTGGTCGCCGACATGGCGGGGCCGGCGCCGGACGGCGAGTTCATCCTGTTCTCCGGCCACCACGACACCTGGTATTATGGCGTGATGGACAACGGCAGCGCCAACGCGACGATGATCGAGGTCGCGCGGATCATGGCGCTGCACCGCGACGCGTGGCGCCGCAATCTGCGCCTGTGCTTCTGGTCCGGCCACTCGCACGGCCGGTATTCCAGCTCCACCTGGTACGTCGACACGAACTGGGACGAGCTGGAGCGGCGCTGCGCCGTGCACGTGAACGTCGACTCCACCGGCGGCATCGGCGCCTCCGTGCTGACCGAATCCGCCGCCGCCTCGGAGCTGACGGCCCTCGCCGCGGATGTGATCCGGCAGGAGACCAATGCCGAGCACGAAGGCAGGCGCACCGCGCGCAACAGCGACATGTCGTTCTGGGGCGTCGGCATCCCCTCGATGTTCGGCAGCTTGAGCCACCAACCCCCTTCGGCAGAAAAAATGCGCAATGCGCTCGGCTGGTGGTGGCACACGCCGCACGACCTGCTGGACAAGATCGACGAGGCGAACCTGGTGCGCGACACCCGCATCTTCGTGCACGTCTTCTGGCGCCTGCTGACCGACCCCGTGCTGCCGCTGGACTACGCCGCCCACACGACGGCCCTGCTGGGCGAGCTGGGGCGCATCGAGGCGTCGCTGCACGGCCGCCTGTCGTTGGAGCCGCTGATCTCAGCCGCCACGGCGCTGCACGGCAAGGCCGCGCTGCTGGCCGCGTCCGACACCAACCCCACCCGGGTCAACCGCGCGCTGATGCACGTGTCCCGCGCCCTGGTGCCGATGGACTACACGACCGGCGACCGCTTCCGCCACGACCCGGCCCTGCCGCAGCCGCCCTGGCCCGCGCTGCAGCCCATCCGCGACCTGGCTGCGGCGGACGCCGACGCAGCGCGGTTTGCCGCCGTGGACGCCGTGCGCGCGCGCAACCACATGCTGTTCGCGCTGCGCCAGGCCAGCCGCGCACTTGATGCGGCGCTGCTTTGAGAACACGGAGGCTCCCGCATGGCTGCTGAACGTCGCAAACTCCGCTTCGGCGCGTTCATGAGCGTCCCCGGCTGCCACCCCACTGGCTGGCGCCACCCGGACGCCGTGCCGGAATGCGATATCGGCTTCCGCCACCTGGCGCACATGGCGCGCACCGCCGAGCGCGGCAAGCTCGACGCGATGTTCTTCCAGGACAGCGCCTGCGTGGTCGGCAGCGGCGGGCTGTACGGCCGCCCGCCCTTCAACATCCAGAACGGCCGCCAGGCGCATATCGAGCCGGTCAGCGCCATCGCGGCCCTGGCCGCCGTCACGTCGCATATCGGCCTGATCTCCACCTGCACCACCACCTACAACGAGCCGTTCAACCTGGCCCGGCGCTTCCTGACCATCGACCACATCAGCGGCGGCCGCGCCGGCTGGAACCTGGTGACGTCACAGGCCGAGGACGAGGCGATGAACTTCGGCGCCGACGCGCACATGGAGCACGGCGCCCGCTACGACCGCGCGTCCGAGTTCTACGACGTCGTGCGCGGCCTCTGGGACAGTTGGGACGACGACGCCTTCCTGCGCGACAAGGACAGCGGCATGTGGTTCGACAAGGACCGGATGCACATCCTGAACCACAAGGGCGAGCACTTCTCGGTCCGCGGCCCGATGAACGTCGCCCGCTCCCCGCAGGGCCGGCCGGTGGTGGCGCAGGCCGGGTCGTCGGGCGTGGGCATGGACCTGTCGGCGCGCTGCGCGGACATGGTGTTCACCGCGCAGACCACGATCAAGGAGGGCCAGGACTTCTGCGCCGAGCTGCGCGGCCGGATGGCGGCATACGGCCGCGGCCCCGACGAGATCCGCATCTTCCCCGGCATCATGCCGATCGTCGGGCGCACGATGGACGAGGCGCGCGCGAAGCACGACCAGCTGCGGGAGATGGTGGACGACACCGTCGCGCTGCGCGGCGTGAACCGGCTGTGCGGCGGCCTGGACATCAGCCAGTTCGACCCCGACGGCCCGTTGCCGGACCTGCCGCCCAGCAACGCGGCCCGCGCCCGGCAGCAGATGATCATCGCCATGGGCAAGCGCGGCATGACCATCCGCCAGATCGGCCGCGTGCTCGGCATGTCGCAGGCGCACCGCGTGCTGTGGGGCACGCCCGCCAGCATGGCCGACGACATGCAGGAATGGCTGGAGGCCGGGGCCTGCGACGGGTTCAACCTGCTGTTCGCGCACTACCCGAAGCCGCTGGAGGAGTTCGTCGACCTCGTCGTGCCGGAACTGCAGCGCCGCGGCATCTTCCGCACCGAATACGAGGGCACGACGCTGCGCGAGAACCTGGGCGTGCCGTTCCCGGCGAACAGCTTTTCGGCCAGGGCCGAAGCCATTCCAGCATGACCCGGCAACTCAGGCTCGGCGCCTTCCTCAGCGTGCCCGGCAACCACCTGGCCGGTTGGCGTCACCCCGACGCGGTGACCACCACCGACATGGACTTCAAGGAATACGTCCGCCTGGCGCACGAGGCCGAGCGGGCGAAGTTCGACACGATCTTCTTCCAGGACACCGCCGCCGTGAACGGCAGCGGCGCTCTGGCCGCCGGCGACTTCTCCCGCGCCCGGCTCAGCCGCACCGTGAAGCTGGAGCCGACCGCCGCCCTGGCCGCCATCGCGGCGCTGACGACGCATATCGGCCTGATCGCCACCATCACCACGACCTACAACGAGCCCTACAACGTGGCCCGCCGCGTGGCCTCGATGGACCTGATCAGCGAGGGCCGCGCCGGCTGGAACCTGGTGACCTCGCAGATCGAGGACGAGGCGCAGAATTTCGGTTTCGACGCCCACATGGACCACGCGCTGCGTTATGAGCGGGCGTCGGAGTTCTACGACGTCGTGGTCGGCCTGTGGGACAGCTGGGAAGACGGCGGGCTGATCCGCGACAAACAATCCGGCGTCTACATGGACCGCGACAAAGTCCATTTCCTCGATCACGAGGGCAAGCATTTCAAGGTGCGCGGCCCGCTGAACGTGACCCGCTCGGCGCAAGGCTGGCCGGTCGTGGCCCAGGCCGGGTCGTCGGAGGCGGGGCGGGATCTGGCGGCCAGGACGGCCGAGGTGATCTTCACCGCGCAGACCCGGCTGGCCGACGCGCAGGCCTTCTACGCCGACGTGAAGCAGCGGACTGCCCGCCACGGCCGCACCCCGGACGACCTCATGGTCATGCCCGGCCTCACCCCCGTCATCGGCGCGACGATGGCCGAGGCGCAGGCGAAATACGACGAGCTGCAGGACCTGCTGCCCGATGATGTGGCGCTGCAGTCCCTGGCGCACATCAGCGGCGGGCTGGACCTGACCGGCTTCCCGCTCGATGGCCCCCTGCCCGACCTGCCGCCCAGCAACGCCGCCAAGGCACGCCAGGCGCTGATCGTGCAGACCGCCCGCGAGCACGGCATGACCCTGCGGCAGATCGCCCGCCACACCGCCGCCGGCACCGGCCACCGAGTCATCGTCGGCACCCCCGCCTCCATCGCCGACGAGATGGAGCTTTGGCTGCACAGCGGCGCCGCGGACGGCTTCAACATCGTCTGCAACTACTACCACGCCCCGTTCGAGGCGTTCTGCCGCCAGGTCGTGCCCGAACTCCAGCGCCGCGGCAGCTTTCGCACCGAATACGAGGCTACCACCCTGCGCGGCAACCTGGGCCTCCGCATCCCCGGGAACAAGCACAGCCTGGCCCGGCGCGCATGACGGCAAGATCGATCGGCATCGTGTTCTGCGGGGCCACCGGAGAACTGGCGGCGCGCCAGCACCTGCCGGCCCTGATGGCGATCCGCGACGAGGGCGGATTGCCTCTGAGGGACGGGACGCGCCTGACGCCAGACGTGCTGCTGGTCGGGCGGGACACAGCGAAGCTGGCCGCGACGGCCGCCCGCACCGGCTTCATGCGCACCACGACGGACCTCGATGCGGCGCTGGCGTCGCTGACCGACACGGTGTTCTTCGACGCCGCCCCATCTGGGCTGCGCGTGGCGTCCTTGCGGCGGGCGATCGCCGCGGGCAAGCACGTCTACGCCGAGAAACCGGTGGCCGGCAGCACCGCAGACGCGCTGGCGCTGCACGCCCTGGCGCACGCGGCCGGCGTCAAGGCCGGCACGGTGCAGGACAAGCTGTTCCTGCCGGGCTTCCAGGCGCTGCTGGGCCTGCGCCGGGCCGGGTTCTTCGGCCGGGTGCTGGAGGTTCGGGTCGAGATGGGCCGCTGGATCTTCGACGGCTTCGACCAGCCGGGCCAGCGCCCGAGCTGGAACTACCGCAGGAAGGACGGCGGCGGCCTGATCCTCGATATGTTCCCGCACTGGCGCTACATGATCGACGCGCTGGCCGGCGAGATCACCGCCGTCAGCGCCACCTGCCGCACCTTCATCCCGCGCCGGCGCGACGAGGCCGGCGCCGAGTATGCCGCCGATGTGGAGGACAGCGTCTTCGCGACGATGGAGCTGGCCGGGGGCGGCGTCGCCTCGGTCAACAGCAGCTGGACCACGCGGGCGCGGCGGGAGTTCGCGATCCAGGTGCAGATCGACGGGTCGGCAGGTTCGGCGGTGGCGGGACCGTTCGGCTGCTGGTCGCAGAGCCTGGCCGAGTCGCCGGGCGGCGCGATCTCTGCGGCGCTGCCATCGAGCGCCAGCTTCTTCGACGGGTGGACGGGGGTTCCGGTGGATGCTGCGGCGGTGAACAGCTACCGCGCCGGATGGGAGCTGTTCCTGCGCCACGTGGCGGAAGACGGGCCGTTTCCTTACACGCTGCTGGAAGGCGCGAAGGGCGTGCAGCTTGCCGAGGCGGCCTATGCCAGCCAGCGGGAGCGGCGATGGGTCGATCTGCCGCCGTTGACATCACGCTCCGAGCCATCGTGTCCGGTAAATCACTGACAAACAGCCTTTACGCAGCCCACAACCGGTGCTTGTTTCATTGCAGCATCGGAGCACAGGAATGGCGAAACCAGCAATCAGCCTCACCATTACAGACTATCCTCGCCTGATGCCGCTCGCCACCGGCGCGGTGCGGCCGGACGATGTCGATCTGACGCTGATCCTCGGCAAGAGCGGGTCCTGGGTCGCGCGTGCGAGCATGCTGAGCCGGGCGATCGATGACCCTGACGTGCAGGGCGGGGAGGCATCGATGGCGCGGCACCTCCGCCGGATCGAGCAGGGCGACCGCAGCCTGGTGGCTCTGCCGGCATTCCCGCTCCGGAACATGACGGTGCGCGACATCTACGTGCGCCGCGACGGGCCGGTCCGCTACGCGTCTGACCTGGCGGGCAAGCGGGCGGGGCTGTATAGCTGGTCGGCCAGCGGATCGATCTGGTACAGGCACATGCTGCGTTTCCTGGGCGTCGATCCGGCGTCGCTGAACTGGTGGGTCGGCCAGGTCGACAGCCCAGACTGGTCCGCGCCGGAATCCGGACTGCCGGACCACGTGCAGACGGTGCTGCCGAGCCGCACGCTGGCGGACATGCTGGTGGACGGAGAGCTGGACGCGCTGTTCAGCCCGCCCCGCCCGGTGCGGTTCAACGCGGCCTCCGGCCCGATCGTGCGGTTGTTTCCCGATTTCGAATCGGTCGAGCACGACTACGTCCGCGCCTTCGGCATCTGGCCGCCGCAACACATGGTCGTGCTGCGGCGCGAGACATGGTTGAAGCACAAACATATCGCGCGGTCGCTGACCGACGCCTTCGTGCGCAACAACGCCGTCTTCGAGACGACCCTCCGGAACTTCCCCTATGTCACGCCCTGGATGGAGGCGCACATGGACGAGACAACGGCGCTTCTGGGCGCGCACGGCCACGACGATGGCTTCGAGCGGAACCAGGCGGCCATGGAGATCTTCTGCAACGAGGCCCACCGCGCCGGCATCACGCATCGGCGCATCGGCGTGGCCGAATACTTCCAGGAATACCTCGAATCATGAAAGGCGCATGGCAATGGCTGACCGAATCCTGATCTGGGGCGCCGGGGCGATCGGCGGCGTCGTCGGCGCATTCCTGGCCCGCGCCGGCAACGACGTGACCTTCGTCGATGTCGTGCCCAGCCACGTCGCCGCCATCGCCGACCCGGCCCGCGGGCTGTCGATCACCGGTCCGGTCGAAGCCCTGCGCATCAGCGCGCCGGCCTTCACGCCAGATACGCTGCAGGGCACGTGGGACCACGTCTACCTGTGCGTGAAGGCGCAGTTCACCGACGCCGCAACCCGCGCGCTGCTGCCGCATTTGGCGCCGGGCGGCTATGTGCTGTCGCTGCAGAACGGCCTGTGCGAGGAGATCATCGCCGGCATCGCCGGACCGGAACGGGTGATCGGCGCGTTCATCAACTTCGGCGCCGACTGGATCGCCGACGGAGAGATCTTGTTCGGCGGCCGCGGCGCCTTCGTGCTGGGGGAGCTGGACGGCAGGACCACCCCGCGGCTCATGGCCCTGCTGGCGACGATCCAGCACGGCTTCGAACCCGGCGCGATCATCACGGACTCCGTGCAATCCTACCTGTGGGGCAAGCTAGGCTACGCGGCCTTGCTGTTCGCGCAGTCGCTGGGCCAGCTCGGCATCGCCGACTGCCTGGCCCGGCCGGAGCTGCTGCCGCTATGGCGGGCGCTGGCCGGCGAGGTGCACGCGGTGGCCAGCAGCATCGGGGTGGGACAAAGGGGCTTCAACGGGTTCGATCCCACGGCCTTCGCGCCGGGCGCAAGTGCTGCCGACGGGCAGGCGTCCATCGATGCGATGGTTGCCCACAACCGCCCGAATGCGAAGACGCACTCCGGCATCTGGCGCGACCTGGCGGTCCGCAAGCGCCGGACAGAGGTGGACATGCAGGTGACGCCGGTGGTGCGGGAAGGCGAGGCGCATGGCGTGCCTACGCCGAAATGCCGCAAGCTGGCAGCGATGATCCACGAGATCGAAGACGGCAAACGGGCGATGACGGATGAGAACCTGATCGAGTTGCTGCACGCGTGACCATGCCCGAGGGATCCCCGGGTCAAGAAGGCCCGGGGATGACGTCGTAGGGTCGCCCCGGGGATGACGTCGCGTCCGCTAATCCAGCTCGTCCAGCCCCAGCGCCCGCAGCCTTGCCGTTTCCTCGTCCCAGCCAGCGCGTTCCTTCACGTTCAGGAACAGGTGGATCGGCCGCTCCAGCAACTGCGAGAGCTGCTGGCGCGCGCGGGCGCCGATCTCCTTGATCTTCTGGCCCTTCGCGCCGATCAGGATCGCCTTGTGGCCGTTCCGGCTGACATAGACCGTCGCCTCGATCCGCACGGAGCCGTCGGGCTTCTCCTTGAAGCTCTCCGTCTCCACCGTGGTGCCGTAGGGCACCTCCTCATGCACCTGCAGGAACACCTGCTCGCGCACGATCTCGGCGGCGAGCAGTCGGTCCGGCAGGTCCGTCAGGTCGTCGTCGGGATACAGGTGCGGCCCCTCCGGCAGGCCGGCGGCCAGGCGGTCCAGCAGGTGCTCCAGCCCGTCGCCGGTGCTGGCCGAGACCATGAACGTCTCCTCGGCCGGCAGGATGGCGGCAAGCTCGGCCGTCAGGGGCAGCAGCTCGTGCCGCTGCACCTGGTCCAGCTTGTTCAGCACCAGCCAGGTGCGCCGGCCGCTCTCGGCCAGCGTGCGCGCGATCTGGCGGACCTGGTCGGTGGCGCCGGTGCGGCTGTCGACCAGCAGCATCGTCATGTCGGCGTCCTGCGCGCCGGTCCAGGCGGCGCGGACCATCGCGCGGTCCAGCCGCCGCTTCGGCGCGAAGATGCCGGGCGTGTCGACCAGCAGGATCTGCGCCTCGCCCCGCATCATGATGCCCAGCACGCGGAACCGGGTCGTCTGCGCCTTGGGGCTGACGATCGACAGCTTGGCGCCCGTCAGGCGGTTCAGCAGCGTCGATTTGCCGGCATTGGGCGCGCCGACGATGGCGACGAAGCCGCAGCGCGAGGTCATGGGGTCAGCCCTTCCAACAAAGCCGCGGCGGCGGCACGCTCGGCTTCACGCTTGCTGCTGCCGGTCCCCTGCCCTGTCTGGCCGCCGCCCGATACGGTGACGACGAACTCGGGCGCATGGGACGGGCCGCTGCTGGCAGTGACCTCGTAGGCCGGCAATGGCTTGCCACGGGCCATCAGCCACTCCTGCAACCGGGTCTTCGGATCCTTCGGCGGGACGATCTGCGCGTCCATCGCCTGTGTCCAGGCCATCCGGATGAAGCGCCTGGGCGCGTCCAGGCCGCCGTCCAGGAACAGCGCGCCGATCGCCGCCTCCATCGCGTCCGCCAGCGTGTTGGCCAGGGCGCCCACCCCGGCCCGCATTTCGTTCGGCGCGATCGCCAGCGCCGCCTGCAACCCGAGCGTTTCGGCGATCACGGCCAGCACCGGGCGCGACACCAGGTGCGCAAAGCGGCGGCCCAGCTCGCCTTCCTGCTCGTCGGGGTAGCGCTCGATCAGCCATTCCGCGACCACCAGGCCCAGCACGCGGTCGCCGATGAACTCCAGCCGCTCGTTCGAGCCCACGCCCCGGCGCTCGGTCTTGCGCAGCGTGCGGCCGCCGTGCGCGGCGGAGCGGTGGGTCAGCGCCTCGGCCAGAAGCTGCGGCTGATGGAAGCTGTGGCCCAGGATGGCCTCGGCCGCGAGGATCTGCGTGTCGGGCTCGGTGGTCACCCGATGCCGTGCAGCAGACGCTTCCAGCGTATTTCGAACGGCCACTCCCACACTTCCCACCAGGGTGCTGTCGCGTTGATCGAGAAGAAGATGAACTCCGCGCGGCCGACCAGGTTCTCGACCGGCACGAAGCCCACGCCGTAGCCGGTCATGAAGCGGCTGTCGACGGAGTTGTCGCGGTTGTCGCCCATGGCGAACACGTGGTTCTCAGGGACCTTGTATTCCGGCGTGTTGTTGGCGTCGCCCTCGTCGGTCATCTTCAGCAGGTCGTGCACCCGGCCGTTCGGCAGGGTCTCGTGATACAGCTTCGACAAGGTCGAGCGGCCGTCGTCCTCGGCCAGGAACTCGCCGCCCGGCACGCGCGGGCACAGCGTGCCGTTGATGTACAGCTGGCCGCCCTTCACCTGCATGCGGTCGCCCGGCAGGCCGACGATGCGCTTGATGTAGTCGGTCTGGTTGTCGCGGGGGAACTTGAACACGGCGACGTCGCCACGCTCTGGCAGGCGGCCGAACAGGCGGCCGGTGAACAGGTTCGGCGCGAAGGGCATGGAGTATTTCGAATAGCCGTAGCTGTATTTCGACACGAACAGGTAGTCGCCGACCAGCAGCGTGGGGATCATCGAGCCGGACGGGATATTGAACGGCTCGAACGCGACGGTGCGGATGCCGACGGCGATCAGCCCGGCGTAGATGATCGTCTTGACGTTTTCGAGCAGGCCGCCCGATTTCGGCTTCGCCATGAGGTGGGTATCGATCCGGTGCAGCGTGAGCGCCGGATCAACCGTATGTTGTGCGGCGTGTCAAGGAACGGGGCCGCGCGGCAGGGTAATCGCTCGATCCGGGCGAAGGCGCACCAAGACGCCAAGGGTGCGCCGTCGCTGCCGGGCCGGAGTGTCGTCAGAGCGCCGCCCTGGTCTAGAGCGGTATCGTTTCAGGTTGCTTGGACCTGAAACGAGGTTCCGCGTTCTTCATCAATACACCTAGAGCTTGATCGCTTCGTCTACCAGAAGCGATCATGCTCTAGCAGCCTGTCGGACTTAACGCGGCGCGGCAGATGCGGCTAGAATCTGGATGTCGATTCGCTTCCTGAACATGCTGGACCCTA
>JAYUCA010000328.1:0-1519 GCA_043740535.1 Rhodospirillales bacterium
AGGACCTCCGCCATGACCACCATCGCCGCCGCCAACACTGCCGCCCACACCATCTCGGCCGCCACGGCCGCCGCCGCACCGGCCAGTCCGCCCGGGGGCGCCCTGTCCAAGCTGTCCGGCAACTTCAACGACTTCCTGGGGCTGCTGATGACGCAGCTGCGGAACCAGGACCCGACCAGCCCGATGGACACGAACCAGTTCACCACCCAGCTGGTGCAGTTCTCCAGCGTGGAGCAGCAGATCAACGCCAACACGAAGTTGACCACGCTGATCCAGGCGACGCAGGGCAACACGCTGCTGCAGTCATCGACGCTGGTGGGCCAGAAGGTCGAAGTGAAGTCCGACCAGATCAGTCTGCAGAACGGGCAAGGCACGATCCACTTCCAGACCCCCACCGCCAGGCAGGTGGATATCGGCATCTATTCGCCGGCCGGGGTGAAGCTTTCCGAGGCGGTGGTCGAGAGCAAGTCGGGCGCCAACGCCTGGTCCTGGAACGGGCAGGACCGGTTCGGCAAAAGCCTGCCCGACGGCGCCTACAAGGTCGTGACGGCCGGGGTGGACGGCTCGGCCGTGCCGTTCACGGTGCTGGGCACGGCGACGGCGGTGCAGCGGACCGGCACGGCGGTGAACGTGAACCTGGGCGGTTTGTCCGTCGATTTCAGCGCCATCCAGTCGGTGGGCGCGGCGAAGTAGGCAATTCATGCCGGTCTGTTAACCAGCGCGAAAGGTCCGCGGGGCAAGGTCGCCCCATGGCACGTTTGCAAAACGGGAACGGCACGCACGACACCGGCGCCTTGTCCGCATGAGCCCCCTGCTGGCGGGCATGCGCGCGTTGGGGCCGTTGAAACTGGGTGCGCTGGCGCTGGTGGCGCTGCTGTCCATGGGCCTGCTCGGCCTGCTGGCGATGCGCGGCAGCATGGCGCCCATGGCGCTGCTGTACGCGGACCTGGACCTGCGGGAGGCCGGCCAGGTGGCCGACGTGCTGGAGCGCGCGCATATCCCGCACCAGGCGGAGGCTGGCGGCAACCGCATCCTGGTGCCCGCCGACCAGGTCGCCCGCGCCCGCATGCTGCTCGCCAAGGACGGGCTGCCCTCCGGCGGGTCCATCGGCTACGAGATCTTCGATCGCGCTGACGGTCTGACGGCCAGCGCCTTCCAGCAGGGCATCAGCCAGACCCGCGCGATGGAGGGGGAGCTGGCGCGCACCATCAAGTCGCTGCAGGGCGTGCGGGACGCCCGCGTCCACCTGGTGCTGCCGAAGCGCGAACCCTTCGCCCGCGAACGGCAGGAGGCGCAGGCCAGCGTCGTCATCACGATGGCCGGGGCCGCCCGGCTGGACCGGGAGGGCGTGCAGGCGGTGCTGAACCTGATCGCGGCCGCGGTGCCGGGGCTGAAGCCGCAGGGGATCGCCATCGTCGATAGCCGCGGCAACCTGCTGGCCCGCGCCGGGCAGCCGACCGGCGGCATGGCGTCAGCCCAATCCGGCGAGGAGCTGAAGCGCGCGACCGAGCTGCGCCTG
>JAYUCA010000329.1:0-9061 GCA_043740535.1 Rhodospirillales bacterium
GCGACGGCAGACGGCGGGGCGGCGGGCGCGGCCGGAGCCGAAGGCGGGGCCGGCGCGTTCGGTGCACCGGGCGCATCAGGGGCCGCCGGCGCGGGCGGCGCCTGGAGGGCGGCCATGATCGACGGCAGATCGCACTGGAAGCACGGCGCGGGCAGGGACACGTCGATGTCCAGGATGGCCGAGAGGCTGACCGACAACGACGCGGCCAGCAGGATCGACAGCGAGATGTCGAACGACAGGTCAACCGAGGCCATGGCCTCCAGCGAGGCGGACGCGCCGATCGCGGCATGCAGCTGCGCCGTCAGGCTCGCGGTCAGTGCTGCCGAGAAGCCGGGGATCGCGGGCAGGGCGGGAAGACCCAGCGAGAAGTCGATCCCGAGTTCGGCCGCCAGCGACACCATGGCGGAGAAGTTCGCGGCCACCAGGACCCGTATCCTCGGCAGCCCGACCTGCAGCGGGTTCACGCCGAGGCTCGCGGAAAGCCGTGCGATCGCCGACACCCCGGCCGCGAGGCTCGCCACGGCCGACAGGTCCATCGTGATGTTGGCCGTCGCCTGCGCCACTGCGCTGGCCGTGGCCGCCAGCGAGGCGATAAGCTCCACATCGAGGTCCGCCGACAAGGCGAGCAAGGCCGAGATGTGCGGCAATGAGGGAACGTTCCACGAGAGCGGGGGCACGACCATGTTGAAGACGGCGCTGGCCCTCGCGTCGACGTTCAGGCAGGCCTGGAACACGGCTGAAAGCTCGAGCGACACCGAGTTGATCTGGGCGAGCTGGATCCAGCCCGCGAAGTTCAGGTTCAGGGCCGCAATGGCGGACATCCGGGCATCGAGCGTGGCCACCAGCCGCGCGATCGACGTGATGCCGAAGCTGGTCGTCAGGTCGATCCCGAGCGAGGCCTGCGCCATCGCCTTAAGCTGCGCGGTCGCGGCCAGCGTCGCCATGACGCCCGCGGAGATATCGAGGCTGGGCAACTCCGGCAGGCGAAGGCCCGGCAGGCGAAGGCCCGGCAGGCGGAGGTCTGGCCACGGCAGGTCCGGCAAGCCCGCGCTGATCTGGGCATACAGGTCGAGCGAGGCCTGCGCGCTGACCGAGATGCTGAGCGACGCGTCGAGGTTCAGGCTCGGCAAGGCCGGCAGGCTGGCGATGCAGAAGCAGCTCACGGTGCCATCCCTAAACGTTCCAAATCCGCAACCTCCGCCAACTCTCCACGCAGCGGTGGGGCGGCGTCAATCGGCAATCGCGCAGCTGGCATGGGAATCGTTGGAACGTGCAGGCGGTCGATTGCCGTGACGCCATGCGGCGCCCGATTGCCCTTCGCCGCCGGTGCTGATACATCCCGCTGTGTTCGGAGCGTAGCGCAGCCTGGTAGCGCATCAGTCTGGGGGACTGGGGGTCGTGGGTTCGAATCCCGCCGCTCCGACCAACCGCCTTTACCTCCCGCCTTCGATCATAAGCGTGACCACGCGCGCATCCAGCAGCGCTGGCTGGTCCGGGACCCAGACGTCGCTGCTCGGCGTGGCGAACGCCTTGGCCACGAAGCCGGGACGCACCCCGGCCTCGGTCAAGGTCCGCTCTCCCTTGATGTTCAGCGCGATCTCCTGCGCCTCGGTCAGTCCCGGGAACGAGTAGCGGTGGAAGCCCAGCCGGCCGCCGGGCCCGATCGAGCGGGTTCGCCCGGCCATGTAGACGATGGTGCAGGCGGACGCGCAGAAGCCGTCGGTGTGGGTCGACAGGCCGCGGGCACGGATCAGCGCGGCCATGTCGTCCGCTTCGGCCACGCGGCCGCCTTTGCTGACGAGGTCGATCCGCTGCACGCCTGGCGACGCGGCCAGAAGGGTGCGGAACTCATCCGCCGTGCCGGTGCCGATGCCGCCCGACAGCAGGATCGCCGTGCCATCGGCCACCAGTCGCACCGTGTGCGGCGGCGTCGGGTCGGCGCCGAACACGATCTGCAGGCTGGCGAACGAGGCGGGCACGACGTTGCGCACCGTCTGCACGGCCAGCAGCAGGGCGCCCAGTGCGACCATGCACCGGGCCAGGTGGGCCCAGATGGCGCGGCGATCGATCAGCCTGCGCGCGCGGATGCGGTTGGTCGCGGACCGCCACGCGCCCACCAGTTGCCAGACGCCCTCCAGCGTCAGAACAAGGCTCCAGAGCACGATCACCGACAGCCAGACGCGCGGGGCCGCCTGCATATCGACCAGACGGAGCAGGCGGCTGGCGCCGTAGGCCACGAGGCTGAACAGGATGCCGTTGACGAGGTAGCTGACCGGCAGCGAAAGCTCGCCGCGCCAATGGCGGATGACGTAGGGCGCGGCGCCGGAGCGGGCGGGGCTGGCGGGGGCTTCGGTGATGGGACTGTCCTCACGACGTCATCCCCGGGGCCTGCTTGACCCGGGGATCTCAAGGGCCTCGTGTTTCGTGCGTCAGTGACACCAAGGTCCCCGGGTCAAGAAAGGCCCGGGGATGACGTCTGCATATCTGGATGACGTTCGTATATCCGGGCCACGGGCATCAGCGGCGCGTCAATCCGGCAGCAGGACCGTCGCCGCCGCCTGGGCCGCGATGCCTTCGCCGCGGCCGGCGAAGCCCAGCCGCTCGGTCGTCGTGGCCTTCACCGACACGCGGCCCACGTCGATGCCGAGCAGGCCGGCCAGGCGCGCCATCATGGCCGGGGCATGCGGCGTGATCTTCGGGCGTTCGCAGATCAGCGTCACGTCGACGTTGGCGATGCGGCCGCCGCGGGCCTGGACGCGGGCGGCGGCGTGGCGCAGGAAGCGGGCGCTGTCCGCATCTTTCCAGGCGGCCTCGCTGGGGGGGAAGTGGCGGCCGATGTCGCCCTCGGCCATCGCGCCGTAGATCGCGTCGCACAGCGCGTGGATGCCGACGTCGGCATCGGAGTGTCCCGCCAGGCCCATCTCATGCGGCACGGTCACGCCGCACAGGATCAGCGGGCGGCCTGCGGTCAGCGCGTGCACGTCGAATCCGGTCCCGATGCGGGGGCTCAGCGGCGGCGACAGGATGCGTTCGAGCCGCACGAGATCCTCCGGATAAGTCAGCTTGATGTTGTCGTCCGAGCCTGGGACCAGCGCCACGGCATGGCCCGCCGCCTCCAGCAGCGATGCGTCGTCTGTGGCGCCCGGCCCGGCCGTGCGGTGCAGGTCGAGCAGCAGCGGGAACAGGAAGGCCTGCGGCGTCTGCGCGCGGAACAGCCCGTCGCGGGGGACGGTCGCCACGATCCGCCCGGACTGGGCGCGCTTCAGCGTGTCGGCGACCGGCATCGCGGGGATGGCGCCGGGGTCGGTCCGCAGCGCCGCGATCAGGCTGGCGACGGCGCCGTCGGGAATGCAGGGGCGGGCGGCGTCGTGCACCAGCACGATGTCGGGCGCGTGGGGGGCCAGGGCCTCCAGGCCCAGGCGCACGCTGTCCTGGCGGGTGGCGCCGCCGGGAACCGGGGGCAGGGCGCCCAGGCCGTCCAGGGCTGCAGCGAGCGACGCAGGCTCGCCCACGGGCTGCAGCAGATCGACCTCGGCGGCCAGCGCCTCCGCAGCCCAGCGCAGCACGGGCTTGCCGGCCAGCATGACGAACTGCTTCGGCTGGGCTGCGCCGAACCTGGTTCCCGATCCGGCGGCGACGAGAAGGGCGGCGATGCGCATCGTGGCTCAATGCGTCGGGGCGCGGCGCCCGTCAACCCAGGCGGCTGCCCGAAAGGTCAAGGCGCACCAAGACGCCAGGACGCCTGGCGGCTTGGTGCGCCTAACCCTTCGCCATCAAACGATCGCCCAGGACGCCGAGCAACGCGATTGCATCCCGGACGGCCATCCCGTAAATGTGCCCAAATCATGAGCAATCCGCCCCACACCACCCGGCTGCATCCGGTGACGCTCGGCAGTGGCGGGACCGCCGTGCGGCTCGACACGCCGGTCATTCTGGCGCCCATGTCGGGGGTCACGGACCTGCCGTTCCGCCGCCTCGCAAAGAGGCACGGGGCCGGGCTGGTGGTGTCGGAAATGATCGCGTCCTGGGCAATGGTGCGGGAGAACCGCACCACGATGCGCATGGCCGAGGTCGATGGCAGCGGCGGACCGGCCGCCGTGCAGCTGGCCGGCTGCGACCCGGCCGCCATGGCCGAGGCCGCGCGCATCGCCGTGGGCCATGGGGCCAACATGGTGGACATCAACTTCGGCTGCCCCGTGAAGAAGGTGGCCGTGGGCCAGGCGGCCGGGTCTGCGCTGATGCGGGACGAGGCCGCCGCGGCGCGCCTGCTGGAGGCGACGGTGAAGGCCGTCGACGTGCCCGTCACGCTGAAGATGCGCATGGGGTGGGACCACGCGAACCTGAACGCGCCCGCGCTGGCCGCGATCGCACAGGCCTGCGGCATCCAGATGGTGACCGTGCATGGCCGCACCCGGCAGCAGTTCTACACCGGCACGGCGGACTGGCGCTTCATCGCCGGGGTGAAGGCCGCCGTCTCTATCCCCGTCATCGCCAACGGCGACATATTGACCGAGGACGACGCGGCCGAGGCGCTGGCGCAGTCGGGCGCGGATGGCGTCATGATCGGGCGCGGCTGCTATGGGCGGCCATGGTTCCCGGCGCAGGTCGCGCATTTCCTGACCACGGGGGTGCGCCAGATGGAGCCGTCCCTGTCCGAGCAAAAACGCATCCTTTTCGAACACTACGAGGCGATGCTCATCCATTGCGGTATCGAGGCCGGCGTCCGTGTCGCGCGCAAGCACGTATCCTGGTACTCGCGCGGCCTGGCCGGCTCGGCGGAGTTCCGCGCCGCGGTGAACCGGACCCCCACGGCCGATGCGGTGCGCAGCCTGATCGACGCGTTCTATGACCGGCTGATCCAACAGGGCGCCAGCCGGGACCCCTACGCCGCCCGCGAGCCCGAAGCGCTCGCCGCATGAAGAACGCGCTGAACCGAGGCCGGCTGGCGCTGGTGGAGCGGCTGTCGCCCCGGCCGCCGGCGCTCGACGCGCTCGCCATGCTGGGCGCGCTGCCGGTGCCGACGGTGCTGCTGGATGCGCAGAACCGCTTCCGCTACGCGAACCAGGCGGCCGAGCAGTTCCTCGGCCTGTCCATGCTGCAGCTGGCGCAGATGACGCTGCATGCGCTGCTGCCCGAGGACAACCCCATCTTCGACCTGCTGCACCAGGTGCGCGCCAACGGCAGCACCATCTCGGACCATGACCTGACGCTGGACAGCCCGCGCATCCACAAGCCGGGGATCATGGTGCAGGCCGCCCCGCTGACCGAGGACCCCGGCTGCGTGCTGCTGACGATGCAGGACAGCTCCGCCGCGCGCAGCCTGGACCGGCAGGTGGCGTTCCGCGGCGCGGCCCGCAGCGTGGCCGGCATGTCGGCGATCCTGGCGCACGAGGTGAAGAACCCGCTGTCCGGCATCCGCGGCGCAGCGCAGCTGCTGGAGGCGAGCGTCGCCGAGTCGGACCGGGAGCTGACGGTGCTGATCCGTGACGAGGCCGACCGCATCCGGGCGCTGGTCGACCGGATGGAGGTGTTCGGCGAAAAGCCGATCGAGCGCCGCGCGGTCAACATCCACCGCGTGCTGGAACACGTCCGCCGCCTCGCGCAGACCGGGTTCGCCGAGAATCTGCGCCTGACCGAGGTCTACGACCCTTCGCTGCCGCCCGTATGGGGCAACCGCGACCAACTGGTGCAGGTGTTGTTGAACCTCGTGAAGAACGCCGCCGAGTCCATCCTGTCCGACATCGGGATGTGCGAGCGCGGCGGCGGCGAGATCACGCTGACCACCGCCTATCAGCACGGCGTGCGCCTGGCGGTGGGCGGCAGCCGGGAACGGCAGCATCTGCCGCTGATCGTCACGGTGCGCGACAACGGCCCCGGCATCCAGGACGACATCCGCCCGCATCTGTTCGAGGCCTTCGTCAGCAACAAGCCGTCCGGCAGCGGCCTGGGTCTGGCGCTGGTCGCCAAGATCGTCGGCGACCATGACGGGCTGATCGAGGTCGACAGCCGGCCCGGCCGCACCGAGTTCCGCCTGTGCCTGCCGGTGCTGACCGAGGCTGAGGCCGACGCATCCTGACCGCTGCCCGTCCGGGTCCGCGGCCCGGCGCTTGCTTATGATGAACGGCCAAGGCCACCCGCCCAAGATCGCGTCCAAAGACGCCTGCAAGGACCATCCATGACTCCCCCCACCGTGCTAGTCGCCGACGACGACCGGTCCATCCGCACGGTGCTGACCCAGGCGCTCGGCCGTTCCGGCTACCAGGTGCGCTGCACCGGCAACGCGGCCACGCTGTGGCGCTGGGTGGAGGACGGGGAGGGCGACCTGGTGATCACCGACGTCGTGATGCCGGACGAGAACGGGCTGGACCTGATCCCGCGCATCAAGCGCATCCGTCCGGAGCTGCGCGTGGTGGTCATGAGCGCGCAATCCACGCTGATGACCGCCGTGAAGGCGGCGCAGCGGGGCGCGTTCGAATACCTGCCCAAGCCGTTCGATTTGAAAGAGCTTCTGGCCGTGGTCGCCCGCGCGCTGGCGGCGCCGTCCAACCCGGCGGACATGCCGGCCCCCGAGGCGCGCGACGCCGACGAGCGCCTGCCGCTGATCGGGCGGTCTGCCGCGATGCAGGAGATCTACCGCAGCATCGCGCGGCTGACGACCACCGACCTGACGGTCATGGTCAACGGCGAGAGCGGCACCGGCAAGGAGCTGGTGGCGCGCGCGCTGCACAATTACGGCCGCCGCCGCACCGGCCCCTTCGTCGCCATCAACATGGCCGCCATCCCGCGCGAACTGATCGAGAGCGAGCTGTTCGGGCATGAGCGCGGCGCCTTCACCGGGGCGATGAACCGCGCCCAGGGCCGGTTCGAGCAGGCCGCCGGCGGCACGCTGTTCCTGGACGAGATCGGCGACATGCCGGCCGAGGCGCAGACCCGGCTGCTGCGCGTGCTGCAGGAAGGCGAGTTCACCACCGTCGGCGGCCGCCAGGCCATCCGCGCAAACGTGCGGATCGTGGCGGCGACGCACCGGGACCTGCGCCAGGCGATCCGCGCCGGGCAGTTCCGCGAGGACCTGTTCTATCGCCTGAACGTCGTGCCGATCCGGCTGCCGCCGCTGCGGGAGCGGCTGGAGGACATCCCGGTGCTGGCCCGCCACTTCCTGGAGAAGGCCCGCGACGGCGGGGCATCGAACAAGCTGCTGGACCCGACGGCGCTCGAACGCCTGCGCCACCACCGCTGGCCCGGCAACGTGCGGGAGCTGGAGAACCTCATGCGCCGCCTGGCGGCGCTGTATCCGCAGGAAACCATCACCGGCGACGTGATCCACGCCGAGCTTGCGGACCCTGGCGCGGACCCCGACGCCCCCAGCGCCAGCGGCGCGCCGGAGCCGCTGGCGGCGGCCGTGGAGCGGCACATCCGGCAGTTCCTGGCGGCCAGCCGCGACGGCATGCCGATGCGCGACATCTACGACCAGGTGATCGCCGAGGTGGAGCGGCCGCTGATCCAGATGACGCTGGCGGCGACGCGCGGCAACCAGATCAAGGCGGCGGCGATGCTGGGCCTGAACCGCAACACGCTGCGCAAGAAGATCCGGGACCTCGACATTCCGGTGGTGCGCGGGATCGGGTAGGATGTGGCGCATGCCGAGGGTGACATGAGCGACGCCGCGACACCGGATCCGGTCCTTGCGAAGCTGCGGCCGAAACTCGACGCAGCGTATGGCAACCGATTGGATCGTGTCGTGCTGTTCGGGTCGCGGGCACGCGGCGACCATCGTTTGGATTCCGACTGTGACATTGCGGCGTTCATTCGCGATCCTGAGTCCCGATGGGACGAGATGGGACGCCTTGCACTCATCACGACGGAGTTTCTGCTGGAGGACGCGTTCATCGCGGCGTTCCCGATCGACGCCGCCTGATGGTCAATAGCCGGCGCGAAGGTATCGGGTTATGACCGAGGCAGCGGAACAGATCGCCATGGCGGAAACTGCCATGGCCGGACCGCCCGTTTCGGCGACGGAGGCGCGGGCAGCCCTCAGTACGGCTGGGGCGCTGCCCGGCCAGATAAAAACGGTGTTGGGCGTCGCTGGCCGTGGCGCGGACGTCCCATGATACGCCGGGACGGACGATCGTGAACATACGCCTCGACCCGCGCACCCTTCGGCCCGAATCGTCCGCCTCATTCCCGCGGCGCATCGTCAATGCGCTGCTGGGCAAGGTCGTCACCCTCGTGCTGGCGGCCATCGCGCTGTCGCTGGGGGTTGCGACCTTTGTCGCGCTGTCGGGCGGCGTCTCGTTGTCGTGGCGGCCGAACCTCGTCTACGCGATGGTGCTGTCGAACCTGGTCGTGCTGCTGCTGCTGGGCGCCGTGCTGGCGGGGCGCATCACGCGGGTGTGGGTGGAGCGGCGGCGGGGCTCGGCCGGGTCGCGGCTGCATGTCCGGCTGGTCATGCTGTTCAGCGTCGTCGCGGTGACGCCCACCATCGTCGTGGCCATCTTCGCCACGGCGTTCTTCAACCTGGGCATCCAGGCCTGGTTCAACGACCGAGTCCGCACCGCGCTGAACGAAAGCCTGGAGGCGTCGCGCGGGTATCTGGAGGAGCACCGGAACAACATCCGCACGGACGCGCTGGGCATGGCCAACGACCTGGCCCGGGCCGGGCAGATCCTGGCGACCGACCCCTACACCTTCGCGCAGATCCTGCAGACGCAGACCGTGCTGCGCGGCCTGACCGAGGCGATCATCTACGAGCCGATCACCAACCAGGTGGTCGCCGGCGTGGGCCCTATGTCCGGTTATGGCGTGGACCCGGCGCCGCCCGAGGCGACGGAGCTGGCCCGCAGCGGCGAAGTGGCCGTGATCGGCAGCGCCGACGGCAACCAGGTGCGCGCCGTAGTACAGTTGAACGCAACCCCCACGCTGATGCTGCTGATCGGCCGGCCGGTCGATCAGCAGATTCTGGACCACATGGCCCGCACCGAAGACGCCGTGGCCGAGTACAAGCGGCTGGACGAGAACCGGTCCGGCCTGCAGGTCACCTTCGCGTTGATCTTCGCGCTGGTGG
>JAYUCA010000330.1:0-2393 GCA_043740535.1 Rhodospirillales bacterium
GAAAGCGGCGCCATCCAGCCGCGGCTGGCCGCGACCCCGCTGCCGGAGCTGATCGACGCCGCCGTCGCCCGCGTGCCGGGCCTGGACACGGTGGCCATCCGCCTGGCCGACGGCCTGCCGGCTGCCAGGGCGGACGCCGCGCTGCTGGAGCAGGTGCTGGTCAACGTGCTGGACAACGCGCAGCGCTACGCGCCCGCCGGCTCGCTGGTCAGGATATCGGCCCAGGCCTCGGCCGGGCGCGTGACGATCGAGGTCGCCGACGAGGGCGTGGGCATCCCCGTCACGGACCTGCCGCACGTGTTCGACAGCTTCTACCGGGCGCGGCGGGGCGACCGCGTGGCGCCCGGCACCGGACTCGGCTTGGCGATCGCGCGCGGCCTGATGAACGCGATGGGCGGCACGATCGAGGCCGTCAGCCCCCGGCCGGACGCGGCCCGCGACGGCTCGCCGGGCACCCTGGTCGTGATCGGGATCGACGCGGCATGATCCAGCCCCGCATCCTCGTGATCGACGACGAGCCGCAGATCCACCGCTTCCTCCGCCCGGCGCTGGAGGCGTCGGGCTATGGGGTGGACCGTGCCGACACCGCTGCCGACGGGCTTCGGCTGGCGGCGCGCGGCGCGCCGGCGCTGGTGCTGCTGGACCTGGGGCTGCCGGACATGGACGGGCAGGAGGTGCTGCGGAAGCTGCGGTCGTTCAGCCCGGTGCCCGTGGTCGTGCTGACGGCGCGCGACCAGGAAAACGAGAAGGTCGAGGCGCTGGACAACGGCGCCGACGACTACATCGAGAAGCCGTTCAGCGTCGCGGAGCTGCTGGCCCGCATCCGCACCGCCCTGCGCCACGCCCGCCCCGCCGCCGGCCCCGCGTCCGAGCACTACCTGGCCGGGCTGCTGGAGGTGGACATGGCGCGCCGCCTGGTGAAGGTGGCGGGCGCCCCGGTGCAGCTCAGCCCGCGCGAGTATGCGCTGCTGACGCTGATGGTGCGGGACGCGGGGCGCGTGCTGACGCACAGGCAGCTGCTGACCGGCGTCTGGGGCCCGGCGCACGTGCACGACGTGCAGTACCTGCGTGTCTACATCGGCCATCTGCGGCAGAAACTGGGGGCGGCGGCGGGGCTGCTGGCGACCGAACCCGGGGTAGGATACCGGTTGCTGGAGGAACCCGCGAGCGCCCCGGCAGCACCGGCGCCGTGATCGGCGGGCGGCGGAGGACGCCTTGACCGTGGCGATCCAGCCGCTCACGCTATATGTCACTTTGGCCGCGGCCGATGACCGCCCAGCGGCGCGAACGCATTCAGGAGACCCCATGCCATACCTTCGCACCCGGTTCGACGACGAACCCGACAGCCCGGACGAGCCCGACGTGCCCGAGCCGCTGGGCCCGGACACCAAGGAGCCCGGCGACAACCGCACGCTGAGCGCGCCGATCAACGAGCTGGAAAGCCGGCTGCTGAAGCAGCGCAAGGTGCTGATCTTCGGCGCGATCAACGACAAGGTGGCGCGCGACGTGACGGGACGGCTGCTGACGCTGGCCAGCGAGGGCGACGGTCCCATCGACGTCTACATCAACTCGCCGGGCGGCCATGTGGAGAGCGGCGACACCATCCACGACATGATCCGCTTCGTCGACGGCGTGGCGCCGGTTCGCATCATCGGCACCGGCTGGGTCGCCAGCGCCGGGGCGCTGATCTTCCTGGCAGGGCGCAAGAAGCACCGGATGTGCCTGCCGAACACCCGGTTCCTGCTGCACCAGCCGATGGGCGGCGTGCGCGGCCCGGCGACGGACATCGACATCGAGGCGCGGGAGATCGTGAAGATGCGCGAGCGGATCAACCGCATCATCGCGCACGAGACGGGCCAGCCGCTGGAGAAGGTGCAGACCGACACGGACCGGAACTACTGGATGAACGCCGACGAGGCGATCGCCTACGGGCTGTGCCACCGGGTCATAAAGTCGGTCGAAGACCTCTGAGACCAGGCGTTCCGCGAAAGGTCTCGATATGACGTCATCCCCGGGCCTTGCTTGACCCGGGGATCTGTTAGCGACCGAGCCGGTCTTTCGGCAACGGGATCCCCGGGTCTAGAAGGCCCGGGGATGACGTTGCGAAACCCCGGCGCCCCTCCCGCCAAAGTCGGCGGGAAGCGTGGCCTGGCTACGCTGGAGCGGTATCGTTTCAGGTTACTTGGACCTGAAACGAGGTTCCGCGTTCTTCATCAGCAAACTGGAGCAGGACCGCTTCATCTATCTGAAGCGAGCATGCCCTAGAACGTCACCAGGTCCTTGATCTTGGCCTTCACGCCGCCGTTCACCGAGGTGTGCTGCGTGCGCTTGTCGAAGTCGGCCCAGTCCTTGAAGCTGCCCTTGGCGCGTTCGTCCATGATCACCTTCAGCCG
>JAYUCA010000331.1:0-8959 GCA_043740535.1 Rhodospirillales bacterium
CTGGCGCGGGTCATCTCATACAGGCGCTGCACGGCGTATTGCGGCTTGATGATGCCGCCGCGCGCCTGCGTCTGGGTGAACTTCAGGCTGTCGATCGCGCGCCAGCCGTCGACGTCGCGCCACCACTCGGTCAACTGCGCCTGGTCGCGCCCGCCCTGCGCCTTCCACTCCGCCAGCATCGCGTGCAGCACCTCGGCCGCGTCGCCGACGATCGGCACGTCGACGGCCACGTTCTTGTTGATGCTGCTGGGGTCGATGTCGGCATGGATCTTCCGGCTGTCCGGGCTGAAGGCGTTCAGCCGGCCCGTCACGCGGTCGTCGAAGCGGGCGCCGATGTTGAACATCACGTCGCAGCCGTGCATGGCCATGTTGGCCTCGTAGGTGCCGTGCATGCCCAACATGCCCAGGAACTGCGGGTCGTTCGACGGATACGCGCCCAGCCCCATCAGCGTGCTGGTGCAGGGGATGTGCGTGGTGCGGACGAAGTCGATCAGCGCGGCACTGGCCGCGTCGCCCGAGTTGATGACGCCGCCGCCGGAATAAACGATCGGCCTCTTCGCTGCCCGCAGCAGCGCCACGGCCTCCTTGATGCGGGCCGGGTCCGGCATGGTGACGGGGCGGTAGCTGCGGTGCGGCACGGTCGCGGCGGCTTCGTATGGGGCGCGGCCGATCAGGATGTCCTTCGGCAGGTCGATGACGACGGGGCCGGGCCGGCCGCTGCGGGCGACGTAGAACGCCTCGTGCACGATGCGCGCCAGGTCCTCGCCGCGCTTGACCAGGTAGTTGTGCTTGGTGGCCGGGCGCGTGATGCCGGTGGTGTCGGCCTCCTGGAACGCGTCGTTGCCGATCAGGTGGGTGGGCACCTGGCCGGTCAGGCACACCAGCGGGATGCTGTCCATCAGCGCATCGACCAGGCCCGTCACGGCGTTCGTGGCGCCGGGCCCGCTGGTGACCAGCACGCAGCCGACGCGCCCGGTGCTGCGGGCATAGCCTTCGGCGGCGTGGACGGCGGCCTGCTCGTGCCGGACCAGGATGTGGCGGATCGAGTTCTGCTGATACAGCGCGTCGTAGATGGGCAGAACGGCCCCGCCGGGATAGCCGAAAATCACGTCCACGCCCTGCTCGCGCAGCGCGCGCAACAGGATCTCGGCTCCGGTCTGGGTGAGGGTGGCGGTCATCGGGACGATCTCCAGCGCCGGGGTCACCCCGGTCCGCTAATGAAACCCTCTATATCGCTCCAACTTCTTTCTGAAAATTGCTCGCGCCCTGCAAATCGCGCATGGATCGTATGCGTGAGGGTGCTGGACACCGGCCCCCGATGCCGGAACCAGGTCGCCTGGCGCTTGGTGTACTGCCCGGTCGCCAGCACGGCGCGCCGCTCCGCCTCGGTCAGATCGATCTCGCCGCGCAGATGGGCCACCAGGTCCGGCACGCCAAGCGCCCGCATGGCCGGCAGCGCCGGGTCGAGGCCGAGGGCGAGCAATGCCGCGACCTCGTCCAGCGCGCCCGCAGCCAGCATCGCCCCGAACCGCCGGGCGATGGCGGCGCGCAGCTCCGGACGCGGCGGGTCCAGCAGGATCATGCGGAACGCCCACGGCGACGGCTCGGCGGGAACCGCGTGCCATGCGGCGAGCCCCTGGCCGGTGCCGCGCCACACCTCCCACGCGCGCGCGATCCGCTGGCTGTCGACGGGCCGCAGCCCGGCGGCGGTGCCGGGGTCGGCCGCGGCCAGCCGGGCGTGCAGGGCCGCCGGACCAAGCTCGGCCAGCAGCCGCCGCGCCTCGTCCCGCGCGTCCGCGCCGGGGTCCGGGATGGGCGCGATGCCCCGGGTCAGCGCCGAAAGATAGAGCCCGGTGCCGCCGCACAGGATCGGCAGCAGGCCCCCGTCCCGCGCCGCCGCCATCGCATCCAGCGCCGCGTCCCGCCACCACGCCGCACTGCCCGGCGCCGCAGCCGGACGGACCCCGTAGAGGAGATGCGGCGCCAGCGCCTCGTCCGCGGGCGTCGGGCGGGCGGTGACGACGCGCAACTCACGGTAGACCTGCATGGAATCGGCGTTGATGACGCTGCCGCCCAGCCGCTGCGCCAGCGCCAGCGCCAACGCCGACTTCCCGCTGCCCGTCGGCCCGGCGACGATCAGGGCCTGGTTGCTCATGCCGTCCGGCCTACGCCAGAGGATCACCGCCTGCAACCGCAACGCCAGCCGCTTGCCCGGCCGCGCAAGCTGCGCCATCACCCGCAACCATGGCCGACATCCTCACCCTGATCGCCGCACCCGGGTCCGGCGCGCTGACCGAACCGCTGATCGCCAGGGTCGCCAGCATCGCCGGCGCCGGCCGGCCGCGCGTGCTCTCGCCTGGCGAGGCGGTCGAATGGTCCTCCGGCGCGCCCGTCGACGCCGCGTCCATCCGGGCCGCGTTGGATGGCGCCCCGATCGACATGGTCGTTGCCGACGAGCGAAACCGCCGCAAGCGCCTGCTGATCGCCGACATGGACAGCACGATCGTCACCGGCGAGACGCTGGACGAACTCGCCGCCTTCGCCGGCGTCGGCGAGCGCGTGGCCGCGATCACGACGCGCAGCATGAACGGAGAGCTGGATTTCGCGGCCGCCCTGCGGGAACGCGTGGCGCTGCTGCAGGGCCTGCCGGTGGCGGCGCTGGAGCAGACGTGGAGGGGGGTGCGCCTGTCGCCCGGCGCCCGCACGCTGGTGCAGACGATGCGGGCGAACGGCGCGCTGACGGCGCTGGTCAGCGGCGGCTTCACCTGGTTCACCGCCCGGGTCGCGGCGCTGTGCGGCTTCGACGTGCACCGCGCCAACACGCTGCTGGACGACGGCGCGGTGCTGCTGGGCCGCGTTGGCGAACCGATCCTGGATCGCGAGGCGAAGCTCGCCACGCTGATCGAGCTGGCAACCGCCCACGGCGTGGCATTGGCGGACTGCCTGGCGGTGGGCGACGGCGCGAACGACCTGGCGATGATCAAGGCGGCCGGGCTGGGGGTCGCCTACCACGCGAAACCGATCGTGGCGGCGGAGGCGCGGGCACGCGTGACGCACGGCGACCTGCGGGCGCTGCTGTTCATGCAGGGATACTCGGTCGACGAGTTCGCGGGATGACGAACGCCAGTCGCGACGTGATCCGCACCGCCGCCGCCCTCGCCGAGGCCGGCCTTATCCCCCCAGGGACCCGCGCCGCCATCGACGCCGTCGGCGCCCGCTATGCCGTCGCCATCACCCCCGCCATGCACGCCCTGATCGAGACCCCGGACGACCCGATCGGCCGGCAGTTCATCCCCGATCCCGCCGAGCTCGCCACGCTGCCGCACGAGCGCGCCGACCCGATCGGCGATGACGCGCTGTCCCCCGTCCCCGGGATCGTCCACCGCTACCCGGACCGCGTGCTGCTGAAGCCGCTGCTGATCTGCCCGGTCTATTGCCGCTTCTGCTTCCGCCGCGAGCATGTCGGCCCCGGTGGCGGCCTGCTGACCCAGGCGCAGATCGACGCCGCCCTCGATTACATCCGCGCGCGGCCAGCCATCAAAGAGGTGATCCTTACCGGCGGCGACCCGCTGATGCTGTCGCCGCGCCGTCTGTCGGACCTGCTGCAAGCCCTGGCCGCCATCCCGCACGTCGAGCTGCTCCGCCTCCACACCCGCGTCCCCGTCGCCGAACCCGCCCGCGTCACCCCGGCCCTGGCCGCAGCGCTGGCCGTCGAAACCCCCGTCTGGGTCGTCGTCCACGCCAACCACGCGCGCGAGTTTACGCCCTATGCCCGCGCGGCGCTGCGCCTGATCGGTGCGGAAGGCGTGCCCCTGCTGGGCCAGTCCGTCCTGCTGCGGGGCGTCAACGACAGCGCAGCCGCACTCGAGGACCTTTTCCGCGCCATGCTGCGCGCCCGGGTCAAACCCTACTACCTGCACCAGCTGGACGCCGCCCCCGGCACGGCGCGCTTCCACGTGCCCATCGCCGAAGGCCGCCGCCTGATGGCCGCCCTGCGCGGCCGCGTCACCGGCCTTGCCTGGCCCACCTACGTGCTGGACATCCCGGGCGGCCACGGCAAGGTGCCCATCGGGCCGGATTACGTGAACGCCGATACCGTCATGGACCCATGGGGCCAGCGTCACGCGCTTGCCGCCATCCCGGTCAGCGAGTAGAAGCCGGGCACTCTAATCTTCAAAAGTCCAGGTTCATTCCCATGAAGCAGCAGGCCAATCTCATCCGCGCCGGACAGGTGCTCGACCACGGCGGGAGCCGTTGGACCGTGCTCAAGCAGCAGATCATCACGCCGGGCAAGGGTGGCGCCTTCATCCAGGTCGAGATGCGGAACCTCAAGTCCGGCAACAAGACCAACGAGCGCTGGCGCACTGCCGACACAGTGGAGCGGCTGCAAACCTCCGAGGCCGACTTCACCTATTCCTACACCGACGGCGACAACATCGTCCTGATGGACCCCAAAACCTTCGAGCAGACCATGATCCCCGTCGATCTGCTGGGCGAGCAGGTCGCGTTCCTGCAGGACAACATGACGGTCACCGTCGACATGGTCGAGAACGAGCCGGTCGGCATCCGCCTGCCATCGACCGTCGTGCTGGAGGTCATCGAGGCCGACCCGGTCGTGAAGGGCCAGACCGCCACAAGCTCCTACAAGCCCGCGAAGCTGTCGAACGGCGTCAAGACCCAGGTGCCCCCCTTCGTCGAGGCCGGCGAGCGCATCGTCGTCCGCACCGAGGACGCCAGCTACGTCGAGCGGGCGAAGGGGTAAGGCCGGGAGCAGGAGCCGAGATCATGGCGCTGCGTCTGTCGCCGCACATGACGGTGATGCAGAACGCCGCGCAGAAGGCCGCCCGGCGGCTGCTGCGGGACTTCAACGAGGTCGAGAACCTGCAGGTCAGCATCAAGGGCCCATCGGATTTCGTCAGCCAGGCGGACCTGCGCGCCGAGGCGACCATCCGCGAGGAGCTCGGCAAGGCCCGGCCCGGCTATTCCTTCCTGATGGAGGAAAGCGGCGCCAGCGGCAGCGAGAACTGGGCCTGGCGCTGGATCGTCGATCCGCTCGACGGCACCACCAACTTCCTGCACGGCGTGCCGCACTGGTGCATCTCGATCGCGCTCGAACGCCGCCTGCCGGATGGCGGAGGGGAGATCGTCTCCGGGATGATCTACAACCCCGTCGTCGACGAGATGTTCTGGGCCGAACGCGGCGCCGGGGCCTATCTGAACGAGAAGCGGCTGCGCGTCTCGGCCCGGCGCGAGTTCAAGGACGCGCTGTTCGCCACCGGCATCCCCTTCGCCGCCGTGTCGGCCGCACGCCGCCTGGCCTTCGCCCGCACGCTGGGCGTGCTGATGCCGCAGGTGGCGGGCATCCGGCGCTTCGGCGCCGCGGCGCTGGACCTGGCCTGGGTCGCGGCCGGCCGCTACGACGGCTTCTGGGAGCTGGGGTTGAAGCCGTGGGACATGGCGGCCGGGCTGGTCATCGTGCGTGAGGCCGGCGGCTTCATGACCGACGCGGCCGGCAAGGAGACCGTGATGCACGAGGCCACCGGCAACGACATCGTGGCCGCGAACCCGCACATGCATGCGCGGTTGCTGGAGGTGGTGGCCGAAGGCGTGCACGCCGCCGAGGGCCGCGCAGCCTGATGCGCGCCGGACAAGCCCGCCTGGTCCTTCTGCTCGCGGGCGTGGCGGCGGCGGTCGCAACCCCCGCGCACCGGCCCGCCTTGGCGCAGGTGGTGGTGAACCCCGGCGCATTGGAACTGTTGCCCGCACAGCCGCGCCCGCCTGCCGCGCGTCCGGCGGCGCCGCGGCAGCCCCGGTCGGCCCCCCGTGCGGCCCCCCATGCGGCCCCGGGCCAGGCGAAACCGCCAGCCACCCCGTCTGCGTCAGCCACCTCCACCGCCCCCACCCCCGCCACCGCGGCAGTGCCCGCCCCGACTCCGCCGGTCAAGCCCACCCTGCCCGTCGTGCCCCCTGCCATCGCCGCGCTGCCGCCCCCGGCGCCGGTGCCCGCGCCGCGTCCGCAGGCCCCGCCACTGGTGCCGTTCGCCGCCGATGCGCCGGGCATCGCGTCGCCCTTGCCCGGCGGCGTGCGCGTCACCTTCGGCGCGGACCGGCAGGACCTGAACGCCGCGACCCGGACAGCGCTCCGGGACCTGGCCCGCACGCTGAAGGCCAACGACCAGGCGACCGTCAACGTCTACGCCTATGCCGCCGGCACGCCCGACGACCTGTCGACCGCGCGCCGGCTGTCATTGGGCCGCGCCCTGGCCGCGCGCGCCGTGCTGATCGGCGAAGGCGTCGCCTCGACCCGGATCTATCCGCGCGCCATGGGCTCCACCGGCGGCGACATGGGGCCGGACCGCGTGGATGCAGTGGTCGGCGCGCCCGGGCCGCCCCCACCCGAGCCCGCCCCGGTCGCGCTCCCGCCGGCCCCGCGGGCGGTCCCCGCCAAGTGACCCGGCCGACCACCTTCCTGGTCCGCATGGCCGTCTTCCTCGCGGCGGTCCTGGTGGTGGCGGTCCTGTTGTCGCCGGCCCTGAACGTCGCCTTTTCCAGCAACCCGCTGCTCAACCTGCTGATCCTGCTGGTTCTGCTGATCGGCATCGGCTGGAACCTCGTCCAGGTGACCCGGCTCGCGCCTGAGGTGCATTGGCTCGAAACCTTCCAGAAATCCCGCAGCCAGCTTGCCGCCCTGCCGCCGCCCCGGCTGCTGGCGCCCATGGCCAGCATGCTCGCCGCCCGCCAGGCCAAGGGCCGCGACGGACAGGACCGCTTCACCCTGTCCGCGCCCGCGATGCGCAGCATGCTGGACGGCCTGTCCAGCCGGCTGGACGAGGGGCGGGAGCTGTCGCGCTACATGACGGGCCTGCTGATCTTCCTCGGCCTGCTCGGCACCTTCTGGGGCCTGCTGCTGACGGTCGCATCGGTGTCGGACGTGATCAGCGGCATGTCGGTGGGCAGCGGCGACCTGAATGCGCTGTTCGAGCAGTTGAAGTCGGGCCTCGGCCGGCCGCTGAAGGGCATGGGCACCGCGTTCAGCAGCAGCATGTTCGGCCTGGCCGGGGCGCTGGTGCTTGGCTTCCTGGACCTCACGGCCGGGCAGGCGCAGAACCGCTTTTTCAACGAGCTGGAGGAATGGCTGGCCGGGCTGACCCGGTTGTCGTCCGGCGCCCTCGGCGGCGACGGCGACTCGTCCGTGCCGGTCTATGTGCAGGCGCTGCTGGAACAGACCGCCGAGAACATGGAGAACCTGCAGAGCATCCTGGTGCGCGGCGAGGACGGCCGGCAGCAGGCCAACGCGGCGATCCTGGCGCTGACGGAAAAGATCGGCACGCTGTCGGACACGATGCGGTCCAACCAGCAGCTGATGCTGCACATCGCCGAGACGCAGTCCCAGCTTGCCCCGGCGCTGCAACGCCTCGGCGAGCGCCGGCCCGATGGCGGCGACGAGCAGGCCCGCGCCCATCTGCGCAACATCGAGGTCTACATGCTGCGCCTGCTGACCCAGGGCGAGCAGGGCCGGGTGCAGAGCACGCAGGAGCTGCGCAACGACATCCGCGTGCTGACCCGCACCATCGCGGCGCTGGCCGAAGGCCCGCCCCAGTGACGGCCGCCTGAGTCGTGGCCAGGCGCCGCCGCGGGGGCGAAGACGCGCTGAACCCCTGGCCCGGCTACGTCGACGCGCTGTCGACGCTGCTGATGGTCATCATCTTCGTGCTGCTGGTCTTCGTGCTGGCCCAGGCCTTCCTGTCGGTCGCGCTGACCGGACGCGACCGCGCGCTGGACCGGCTGAACCGCCAGGTGGCGGAATTGACCGACATGCTGTCGTTGGAGCGCGGCCGCGCCGGCGAGCTGCAGATCTCGGTGGCCCAGCTCAACCGGGAGCTGGCCGCCGCCGTGCTGGCGCGCGAGGCCCTGACGCGGGAGCTGGGCGGCCTGCGCGAGGACCAGGGCCGCACGCTCGCCGACCGCGACACGCTGAAGGCCGACCGGGACCTGCTGTCCGCACGGCTGGCGGACGCGGCGCTGCAGTCGCAGTCGGCCGCCTCCCGCAACGAGCAGCTTCAGGCCAGGGTCGCCGAGACCGCCGGCCGCACCGACATGGCGGGGCAGGAAGCCGCGTCGCTGGCGGCCGGCCTGGCCGACGCACGGCGGCAGCTTGCGGCCTCGCACACGCAGGTGGCGCAGCTGCAGGCGGCGCTTGACCGCCAGACGACCGAGGCCGCCGCCCGCGCCGCGGCGCAGGAGCAGCAGGGCCAGGCGCTCGCGGCCCAGATTGCCCAATCCCGCACCCAGCTGGCCGAGCTGCAGGCGGAACTGGCCCGGACCGTGCAGGCCGACAAGGCGACGATCGAGGCCAAGGCCGCGGAACTCGTGAAGATGGCCGAGCAGGCCCGCGCCCTGGCCGCCCTGCGCGACGAGCTGGAGCGCCAGGTGAAGGACGCCGCGGTGCGGGCGACCACCGAGGAACAGCGGCGCCAGGCCGTCGCCGTGCAGCTCGCCAACGAGCAGAAGCTGGGCGAGAGCGCCCGCGCGCAGGTCGCGATCCTGTCCATGCAGATGGAGCAGCTCCGCACCCAGCTCGCCCAGGTCGGCAAGGCGCTGGAGGCGGCCGAGGCCAGCGGCCGCGACAAGGACGCCCAGATCGTCAATCTGGGCTCGCGCCTGAACGTGGCGCTGGCCTCGAAGGTGGAGGAGCTGCAGCGCTACCGCAGCGAGTTCTTCGGCCGGCTGCGGGAAGTGCTGGCAGGCCGCCCGGGCATCCAGGTGGTCGGCGACCGCTTCGTGTTCCAGAGCGAGGTGCTGTTCCCCGTGGGCAGCGCGGACCTGACCGGGGCCGGGCAGGACCAGTTGCGCCAACTGGCGACAACCTTGAAGTCGATCTCGGCCGACATCCCGAGGGACCTGAACTGGCTGCTGCGCGTCGACGGGCACGCGGACCGGCAGCCCACCGGCGGCGGCG
>JAYUCA010000332.1:0-4622 GCA_043740535.1 Rhodospirillales bacterium
CCGGTGGCTGCTCCGGGGGCTGCTCCGGGGGCTGCGCCGGTGGCGGCAGGGCGGTTGTGGGGAGGCTGGCGCATCATGCGGAGCAGCATACCCTCGCGCAGGCCGCGATCCGCCACGGTGACTTCGGCTATCGGCCATGTGTCGCGCATGGCCTGGAAGATGGCGCAGCCGGGCAGCACGAAATCGGCTCGCTCGGGCCCCACGCAGGGGTGGCGCGTCAGGCCGTCGCGACCGAGGCCGCGCAGCATCTCGAGCGCCTGGCCGGTTGCGGCGGCCGACAGCGTCGTGCCGTCCACCAGCGGTCGGCGGTAGCGCGCCAGGTTCAGCGCCGCGCCGGCCAGGGTGGTCACGGTGCCGCTGGTGCCGATGACCTGAACGCCGCCCAGCCGCATCTCATGCGCGATGCAATGGGTCTGCTCGAAAGCGACCAGCCGGTGCCTGACCTCGTCGGCCATTGCGTCGAAGCCGGGCGGGGTGAAGCCGGCCGCGCCGTGCCGCTCGGCCAGCGTGACGACGCCGACGGGCAGGCTGGCGTAGCCGATCAGGTCCGGCTGGCGGCCCCCCGCATCGAGGCGCACCCAGGCGAGTTCGGTGGAGCCGCCGCCGATGTCGAACAGCAGCGCGCGCCTGGCGGAGGGCAGCAGCAGCGGCGCGCAGCTTTCCAGCGCCAGCATCGCCTCTTCGCGCGGCGTGATGATCTCGAAGGCAAGTCCGGTGCGGGCGCGCACGCGGGCCAGGAACTCGGCGCCGTTGGCGGCCTGGCGGCAGGCCTCGGTGGCGACGGCGCGGATGGACCGCATCGGCCGGCGCGACATGCGGGTCGTGCAGGCGGTCAAGGCGTCGAGCGCGCGGTCCATCGCCGGCTGGCTCAGGCGTCCGCTGGCCTGCAGACCCTCGCCGAGCCGCACGATCCGGCTGAAACTGTCGACGACGCGGAAGCCGGTGCGGGCGGGGGCAGCGACGAGCAGGCGGCAGTTGTTGGTGCCAAGGTCGAGGGCGGCATAGAAACCCTGGTTCCCGCCGCGCGGGTCGATCCGGGGCGTGCGGCCGTGATTCACGGTGGGTGTCCAATCAACATCATGTCATATTTGGACTTTATCCGGACGGTAACAAGCCGGAGTTTCGATTTCGGAATACCGGCGTTGCGACGCGCGACCGCCCATGCTAAGCAGCCGCCCTCTCGCGAAGGGCCATGGCTTGGCTCGGCTGGCGATTGGGGGATAGTTTAGCGGTAGAACTTCCGACTCTGACTCGGAAAGCCTTGGTTCGAATCCAGGTCCCCCAGCCAACCAGTCTTATAAAGTCAGGCGCTTCCGGCCATGGGGCTAGAACGCCCACAGTATCGGGCTTTTTCCAGGAGAAGCGAACCCCGCTTCTCTCTCTTTGGCCGATGGGAGTGCGCTTCGGAGGGTCTGCTCTCAGCTCGCCATTTCGGCAGTTCGCTTCCTCATTCGCGATGCTGCTTCCCGGCGACAAGCAATGACAAGGCAGTGTGCGGACCGACTTCTTGGTTCGCCCGGAGCTTCAGATCAGTTGGACGGAGATCGGGGTGCTGGTGCTGTTGCTCGGTCGGCGGGCTGACAATGCTTATGACCGGGCGTGGGTCTTCAGCTCCGGAGGCGTTCGGCCTGTTCGCTCCATCGCAGGGGCAGCGGGCCGTGCTCAGCCAAGGCATCAACGGTGAGCCCGGCATCCTGGTGTCCGGCTGCAATGGCCTCGACGATGCTGGGCGCCAGCATCGCGAGCCGGAGCACACGCTGCACGTAGCGCACATCGACGCCGAGACGCTGCGCCAGCTCCCGCGCCGATCCGACCCGCCCTTGCACCAGCTCATCGAACCAGCAGTGCGCCCGCGCCACCACCTTCAGCAGCGCCGGATCCTTGCGCACCGCGGCCAGGCCGCCCTCCAAAACCAGCCGCATCTCCACCCCTCGCTGCCGCACCTGATGCGGCACGAAGCGCTCGATCCGTATGATGCCCGGCGCCTCTCTATCCCGTGGCTGCGCGGACATCAGCGTGGCCGTTCCAAGCTGATGAGCTCTCGGGATTGGCACCGCCAAGGTCAGCGCCATTCCGCTGGTGGAAATCTCCACGCGCTCAACGACGTCCAACACGGCGTCCCGTTTTGCTCCGCCCGCATCCGTTGTGGCCACCAACCCACCGATCCACTGGCGAAGCTGCGGCACCTCTCCGACCGGCAGCCCAGCCGCCAGGGCCGCCGAAACGATGGGCCCCCCGTCATGCAGGATCGTCATCACTGCGGTGGCGACATTCCGCTCAATGTCCTCCGCCGGCAGTCGCCACCCATCGGGCGTCGCCTTGGATGTCCCGGCGCCGCCGACAGGCGGAGCGTGCGTTGCTTGCTGCTGCGTTCCAACTCGCGGCGTGGATCGCACCAAGCTCCGGGACACGTAGTATCGATAGCGCCGCTCGCCCTTGCGCGCGTGCGATGGGACCAGCCGCTCCCCCGCCTCATCGAACAGCTTGCCGGCAAGCGGGCTTGCCTCGATCGTTCGGTGTCGCCGCCCTCTCTCCCCGTTGTTCGCTGAGGCAAGCTGCTGCTGCACCGCTGCGAACAGGTCGGGCGGAACAATCCCCTGGTGCTGGCCTGGATGCACGTCGTCCTTGTGCCGGATCTGACCGATGTAGACGGGGTTGCTGAGCAGCGCATACAGCGCGCCCCGGGATTGCGTGCGGGATTGAGCTTGGCCGGCAGCGGCATCAGTCCGCGCGTGGGCAGTCTCATCGATATCCGATGCAGTGCTTCGCTCGTCCATCTCGGCCTTGAGCAAGGTAACGCTGCCCAGCTCGAGGTAGCGCTGATAGAGAGCCACCACCCGAAGCGCTGCCGCCGGGTCCGCAACCAGTTTGCGGTCCTGGACGAGATAGCCCAGCGGCGTGCGGCCTCCCATCCACATCCCCTTGCGCTTGCTGGCCGCGATCTTGTCCCGGATCCGCTCGCTGGTGACCTCCCGCTCGAACTGGGCAAAGCTCAGCAGCACGTTCAGCGTCAGCCGCCCCATGCTGGTCGTCGTGTTGAACTGCTGCGTGACCGCGACAAACGACGCCCCTGCCGCATCGAATAGTTCGACCATCTTGGCGAAGTCGGCGAGCGAGCGGGTCAACCGGTCCACCTTGTAGACGACGATCACGTCGATTTGCCCGGCCCGCACTTCCGCCAGCAGCGCCTGCAGCGCCGGGCGGACCATCGTGCCGCCAGAGATGCCGCCGTCGTCGTAGGGCGCCGGCGCCAGCCGCCACCCCTCATGCTGCTGGCTGCGGATGTAGGCCTCGCAGGCCTCGCGCTGGGCGTGCAGGGAGTTATACTCCTGCTCCAGGCCCTCCTCGCTCGACTTGCGGGTGTAGACCGCGCAACGCCGCACGATCGGCTTGCCGCTGGCATGGGGCGCGGTCCCATGCTGGGAGCGACGACGGGCCGCTGTCATTGGACTGCGGCCCGCTTACCGACATACCCGACCAAGGCCGGCGCTGATGGGCGTGGCGTTGCCGTCTCTCCTGCCCTGCCCTTGAGGCCGAAGAAGAGTGGACCCGACCAGCGCTGGCCGGTGATCAGCCGCGCCACCTCGGACAGCGAGCGGTATCGCTGCCCCCGGTAGCTGACCCCGTCGGCCTCAACCAGCACCTCATGGGCCCGCCCTTGCCACACCCGTAGCAGTCGGGTGCCTGGCTTGATCCTCGACGCGGTTTGCCGGGGCGGACTTGGCGTAGGCGCGAGCGACGGGGATTCTGGCCGGCCGTCCTGAACGACGGTGATTGCGGCAGCCGCCCCGGAATCGGATCCCCGAGCCGCTCGGACATCACGCCGATCTGCCTGCTCCGCCACCCGCCGGAGCAGGCTTTTCGTAGTGGGCCTCAACCCTCCCAGTGCCCGCTCCTGCAGCGTGTAGGCCAGAGCCGACCGTAGCAGCGCCGTCCGGAACGTCTCGGGTGCGCGCGATCCCTGCAGCTGGAGCCACATCGCTCGCAATCCGTCCAGCTCGAGCGCGGCAAGCCGATCAAGCGCCGTATCGAGCCGCTCCGCTCCGGACGATCGCCGCCCCATCAGCGTGCTGCTGCGACAGGGCGGGCCTTCGCACGCCGCCGCAGAGTTTCGGGGGGTGCGGCCAAAAGCGCGGTCGTCGCCGGCTTGGTGGCCGATCGCTGCTTGGCCGCTGCTTTCGGCGGTTCGAGCCGATACCGTCGCGCGCCCTGCAGGCCGATGCTGCTGGTGAGGGTCAGGCCGAGCTTGCGTCGCACGACTGCGCTCAAGAACCCCCGGACCGAGTGCGGCATCCATCCCGTCAGGGTCATCAATCCCGCGATGCTCGCCCCCTCCGCTTGCTCCAGCGCGGCCTGGATCACCGCCTGCTTGCTCGATGCGCGCTGCCCGCCCGCTGGCGGAGGAGCGTCCTGGACGGGCGCCGTGTCAGCACCCGGCGCGATTGGCGGCTCAGCCGGCGATTGGGCGATCGGTGCAGTCGGTTGTGAGGCCCGGACCTGCTTCGGTTTGGAGGCTGGTGGAGGAGGCGCGTAATTCATCGTTTCGCGCGCTGCCGGTGGTTTGACGCTGGCGCCACTCCGGTTGTTCGGCGACCGCGACTTTTTGGCCGGTTGCAGCTTGC